>NZ_JBMDIS010000056.1:0-41087 GCF_057808775.1 Pseudomonas sp. FG86
ATCATGCTCCAGCTTCAAATCAATAACCGTGTTGCACTCAGCTTCTGCAACCGCCTAGGTATTGACACAATGGCGATGCCTAAGAGGCCGGTATTGGGGAAAAAAATCAACTTCATAAAAAACAGGGGGGTGGCGAGGTGAGCGAGCGTGTGGTTGCACACATCCCTGTACGAAGAGACAGCGGCTTACTGATGATGACCACGAGTTGATGATAACGGCTGTACCGGCGAGTGGAGGCTTTCTAAAGAATAAACTCATCCGAAAAACACTTATCCCCCTCCCGCCGACGGGCTTTGTGTCCCTTTTTTGTGCAAACGGGGTTTGGGGTGCAAACGGTGCCCCCGCCCAAGCCCGCTGCGGGGGCTGGGGGATGTTTCGCAATTGCACAGAGCGCAAGGCTTTGCAAAAAAGTGCAGTGGCCTTGCACATGCGTCACGGGACGGCAGGGGAGTGGTCACGCAAAGGAGGTGCCCGGTTTACGGGGGCTATGGTTGTGAAAACCTGCTGCAGGCGGCGTTTTCGTTTTCGGAACCGTTCATATCAGGGGTCAACCAGCTGCGGTCAAACCCTACGCAAAAAACGACTGTGAGGCCCAGCCTGTCTGGGTTTCAAGCATCCTGAGACATTGCACAGTATCGGCATCAGTTTTCGGGTGTGAGTACCCATCGAGAGCGTGCGGAAAAAATCGCCAGAACGGTTAGCGCATTGCTATTTTCCAGGCAAGGGGTGGGGAAAAGGGTAATTTTAGTAATCGGTAGGGAAGAATGGGCTGGAGCCCTTATAAAGCTTGGCTTTCAGCCATTACCTTGGAGAGTAATATAAGGTAACGAGAGAGGTAATATTTTGTTCAAGCCCCCATTTTACTGGGGTTGGCGGCTCACTGGCATTACTAGCACTGAAAGTAATTTTCTAACCTATTACTTACCTTATTATTACCTCTATAAAATCATATCAACTACCTGATTTTATTGGTATTTATTCGATTTTCCACAGCTCATTACCAAAATTACCTCTTTCCCATGCCTCAACATAAATCGTTCAAAACGACTGTTGTGACCGTTTTCTGCAACCTGGTGCATTTAAGCCATGGGACTGACATGGGACAGATCCTGCGAGCACCACCGGGCTGCAGCTCTTATAAACCGGGGGCTTTGGTTTCGAAAACCGCGAACGGGTAGTTTCGAATCTCTCCTTCACCGCCACATTCTACAAACACAAACCCCTGATTTTCCAAGAGAAAGTCGGGGGTTTGTGGTTTTTTGCGTCTGAAAAAAAGGTCATATAGGCCCAATGTCGGGACAGACGGTACTTATTGCCATCTGCACCCAGCCACATTGGCGCGGCCGGTCCATAATCGGAGGGTGGGTTTTTAAGTCTGTTTTGCACGCGGTTTTTTGGCCAAAATGGGTCAACCCAGTGCGGACCCAACCTAGGACAGTTCATGCAGTATGTTTGTTTTGGTAATTCTTCGGCCCGCTTGGACAGCGTGAAATGACCACCCAACCGAGGCCTAAGCTCAACCTGCGCATTCTGATTCTTATCTTTGTATTGCTCTCTGCAATCGCCACCCTGGCCAATAGCTTTTGGGTGACGTTCAAGATTCAGAAGCAGGAGTTAATCGAGAACGCGCTGGACGTTAACGAAGCCTACGCTGCCCGGATCGCCGCGAGTGTGGAGCAGGTTCTCAATTCCGACCTCGACAAATTGAGGTATGGCGCCGTTGTCATTGGCAAGTCCTTTGACGACAAGTCCTTGTTGGCAGAAGAAGCCGAGCGATTGTTCGGGCAGGACGCCAGTTTCAACTCCGTGCTGGTCGCCGACGCGGCCGGAACGATCATTGCGTCAGCCCCCGGCAGCCTCCATCTCGATGGCAAGACTCTGCAACACAAGGAGCCGCTCAGTCTGCGTGCGCCGAAGATCAGCAACGCGTTCAGGTCCATTTCGGGCCACCTGGTGGTGTTCATCACCCAACCCGTATTCGATGCGAAAGGAACGTACCTGGGCCTGATAGGGGGCAGTGTTCGACTTGAGCAGAGCAATACGCTTCAAGCATTGATGGACACCAATGTGCGCAAGGATGGGGCGCATGTATACCTGGTCGACAGTGCCCGTCGGGTGCTCTACCACAGCGATCCGGAGCAAATCGGGAACGTCGTGGGGAAGGATTGGGTGGTCGATGCGGCCCTCAGCCAGGGGGCGGGGACGTTGCAGGCAATGGACGAAAAGGGTGTGGAGATGCTCGCAGGCTTTGCCAAGGTGTCCAGCAGCGGCTGGGGGGTGATTTCGCAGCAGCCGCTCGGCAATATCCAGGCCGTGCTGCGACACACGATGGCCAAGGTGGCGCAAGGCATTGCCCCGCTGGCGCTGTTCGGCATCATGTTGATCTGGTGGCTGGGGGCGAGGATCTCGGCACCCCTGTCTCGCCTCGCCGATTGTGCTAAACGGCTGGACACGCCGGACAGCTACGAACGCATCAGCGCCATCCCGGCGCGCTATTTCGAGAGTTGGCAGATTCGCAGAGCCCTGCTGCTGGGCGCCACGCTGTTGCAGGAGAAGATCGGCAAACTCAACCAGCAAGCCCAAACCGATGTGCTGACTGGACTGGCCAATCGGCGAGCGATGCAGGACATCCTGTCACGGTGGTACGACGCTGACAAAGCGTTCGCAGTGGTCTCCATGGACATCGATCACTTCAAGCGAGTCAACGATACGTTTGGCCACGGTGTAGGTGATGAAACACTCAGGGCCATCGCGGAACTCATGCAACAGAACTCACGCGTGAACGACTTGCCTTGTAGGGTCGGTGGTGAGGAGTTCGTCCTGTTATTGCCCAATAGTTCGCTGCAGGCGGCCACGGATGTCGCAGAGCGACTGCGGGCCTCGATCGAAGCGGCAGATATCTACATGGTCGGCCACATCACCGTTTCGCTTGGCGTAGCGCTGTGGCGCCCGGGCGGCGATTCGGTATCCGCTGTGCTGGATAGGGCTGACCAGTTGTTGTACCAGGCCAAGCAAAGTGGTCGTAATCGGGTGGTGGTGCAACCGTCTTAAAGGGGTGGGGCGTCGGGGGATAACATCGTGATCACACGCCCCCCAACCCCTCTTCAATGCCTATGCCGATGATGCACATCCGGAAAATGTGCATGGCTATGCTTCATCGCACCATGCATATGCACATGACTATGTGGCACCTTCGCATCCCACTCAAACCCATGCTCATGCTGGTGATGTTCATCGTGCACATGCCAATGCCCGTGCTCAGTCGCTTCATGTTGATGCTCATGGGCGTGCCGCTCCGTCAGGTGCAGCCACACCCCTACGGCCATCAGCGCGGACGCTATCCAGAAGGCCGCTGACACCGATTCCCCCAACGCCAGCAGCGCAATCGCGGCGCCCAGGAAGGGCGCGGTCGAGAAATAGGCCCCCGTGCGTGCGCTGCCGAGCCCGCGCAGTGCCAGTACAAACAGGACCAGGCTGATGCCGTAGCCCAGGAAGCCGACCAACAGGATCGGCCCCAGTTGCGCGGCACTGGGTAGCTGCGCGCCGAGATAAAGCGCCAGGCTGCAATTGACCAGGCCCGCCATCAACCCCTTGGCGCCGGCGATAAACAGTGCGTCCGACGCCGACACCTTGCGCGTCAGGTTGTTATCGATCCCCCAGCACAGGCAGGCCACGGCAACCGCCAGCGGGCCGGTCCAGTCGTGGCTTGCGCCGCCGCCTTCGGGCCATGACAGCACGACGCCGCCCAGCACGATGGCGAGCATGCCGAGGACGATGCGTCGATCCGCGTTTTCCCGGAACACCAGCCAGGCGATGACGGCGGTCAGTACCGATTCGAGGTTGAGCATCAGGGAGGCCGTCGAGCCGGTGGTGCGGGTAAGGCCGAACATCAGGGCCACGGGGCCGAGGATGCCGCCGAATGCGATGGCACCGAGCAGCCAGGGCCATTCAGGTGCGGTCAGGCCGGTGGGTTTCCAGCCGCGATCACGGATGAGGCGTACGGCACTCAGGCCAATACCGCTGCCGAGGTAGAGCAGGCCGGCGAGCAAGACGGGCGAGAGGCCCAGGCCGAGGCTTTTGGCAAGCGGGGTGCTGGCGCCGAACAGCGCGGCGGCGGCGAGTGCGTAGACGATACTGAGGTTCATGGGCCATCCTCGGAAGGTTGGCCCATGATACGTCGCTCACTCGGGTTAAATCCCGGGCGAATACAGCAACGTGAGGTTTATTGCGCTTTTTTCAGCTTGATCACATCACCGGAAATGTTGGTGGTGTAACCGCTCAGCACCCAAGCCCAGAACCATTTTTCCTGTACTTGTGTGTTGATCAGCGCGTCGCCGCCTTTTGCCTTGATGGCAGCATCCTGTGCACGCACGAAACGGCTGTTCTGGCCGATCGGGATGACGCCGAACAGCATGATGCCGGTGGCGCTGGCTTCGCTGTGGCCCAGCACGGTGTATTGATTGCTGTCGTACTGCGGGGATTTGATGGCGGTGCCGGTGCAACCTGCGAGGGCGAAACCGAGAACAGCTGCTGCAACCACTTTACTGACGTACTTCACTGAGTAACTCCATGGGCTGAATCCCGAGATTCAATTCTCGGGGGCGACACTTTAATCGCTCCTGTAACAGATTGAAATAAAAGCGCCTGCGTCAGGCTTGCACATACACCCATGCGGTGAGGCCCGAGGCCAGCGCCACCGATACCCGCTTGTAGTCCGACACTTCGTACGCATCCGCCGCCGCCAGCTCCTGCTCGGTGATCTGGAACACCATCCCGTCGACGCTGGCGCCTTGCTCGAGGGTCGGCGCCACGATCGGATGATGGGTCTTGCCACTGGTGGCCAGGACGTGCGGGTCGGTGATTTCTACCCAGCGTTGCGAGTAGCCCAGCATGGCGTCGTGATGGCCGCTCAGTTCGCGGCCGAAGTTAGCCAGTTGTACGGCTTTGTCCTGCAAGGTGCCGTAGGAAAACAACAGCACGGGAAATTCGGTTGAGCGTTCCATTTCTGTTCCTTGAAGGGTCAGGCGAGCAGGTCTTCGTAGAAGGCGCCGTAGGGTTGGGTCGGGTGGGCGATCTGGATCTCGAGAATCCACAACCCGGCATTCGGACAGTGCTCGAAATCACCCAGGTCGCCGCCACGATGAATGGCGTGGGGAAAGTCGCTGACACGGTGGCCCTTGATGTCCAGGTTCAACCGCCAGCCCATGGCGCGCGCTTGTTCTTCGGCGTAGCGGTAGAGTTCGAGGCCGACCACCTGGTCGTTTTTCCAGCGCGATTGTACGCGGTCGAACAGCTCCTTGGCGGCGCTGGCGCAGGCGATCATGTCCGGGTCGGTGCCGGTGGCGAATGTCGCGCCGGCGTCACCTTCGTGGCCTTGCCACACGGCGCCCATGTCGATGAAGAAGATATCGTTGTCGCCCAGCACCGGGTCGCCTTCGGAGCGTTGCTTGAAGGTCTTGAGGGTGTTGGCGCCGAAGCGCACCAGCAGCGGGTGCCAGATGCGTTGCATGTTCAGGTCGGCGAGCACTTGCTTGCCCAGTTCACGCGCTTGGGACTCGAGCATGCCAGGGCGGATGCGCTGTGAGAGGTGTTCGATGGCTTGCCAGGTCATGGCCTGGGCGTAGCGCATGGATTCGATGCTGTAGGCGGCGCCCACGGCTTCTTTGGGTTGTGCGGACACCGGTGTTCCCTCGAGTTGAATAGCATCAGGCGTTATGCGTTTAACTATATAGCGACTCGCAGGCAGAGCCAAAGCGCAAAGGGGCTGTGCGACGACGTTTTCTGTCGAAATCACCTGCTGGGGTTGATGAGTCAAGCGTCAACGAGGCCGTAATCTTCTCAAGCATTAAACGACCGAATTTGTGTGGCGGGCCTGTTGTAGTGAGCGGGCTTACTGTGGCGATCGGGCCTGTTGTGGCGAGCGGGCTTGCCCCGCGTTGGGCTGCGAAGCGGCCCCAAAACCTGGCGATTTAATATGCCTGGATAAACGCGGTGGCCTTATTGGGGCTGCTTCGCAGCCCAACGCGGGGCAAGCCCGCTCGCCACAGGGGGGGCGACAGCACTCGCAAGGTTTTTATGCCCCTCAGACATGCAACCAGGCCAGGCTCCCCAGCAGCATCGCCACACCCGCTGCCGTATACGACAGCCGCTTCAACCACTCTTTCCTCGTCAACAACGTGATCGCCGCCAACGAGATCGCGATCTGGATCGCGGTCATCGCTTGGGCCCAGCGGTGATGCTGGTGCAGCGCCTGTTCGGATTTTTCATCCCAGGCTTTCGAGGTCGCTTCGAGTTTCTCGGCCTGCTTGCGCACTTCTTCCTTCTGGTTCCTGTAGCGCTCGATCTCATCCTTGTAGTGCGCGGCGTCCACACCAGGAATATGGGTGGCCAGTTCCGCCAGGTTTTGCCGGCTGGATTTGGCCTGGTAGTAGTTCCATTGGTTGGCGGCTTCGGTCTTGATGATGGCGGCGTTGTTCTTGTCCATCGCCGCTTCGCTTTCGGTGGAGCCGGCCTGGTAGCTGAGCATGGCACCCAAGGTGGCCATCAGGGCGGTCATCACGGCGATGCGGCTGGCGAAACTGTCGCCGCGTCCGTGGGCATGTTCAGTGGTGTGTTCGATGTGTTTTTCGTGGGGGCTGGGGACTTCGAAGGCTTCGGACATGGGGGCGTCTATGAAGGGAGTGAGGGAGTCTGATTCTTTACCAGTGAAGCTGTCTCAATCCTGTACGTAACGCTGCAAACCCTGCACGAGGGCATCGAATGTGACCCGGCAGCGCGGGCTGTTGCGCAGGTCTTCATGCATGGTCACCCAGGTGTCGAGTTTCAGCGCGAAGGCCTGCGGCAATACGCGCCGCAAGCGCGGGTCTCGTTTGGCCAATTGCACCTGGCATCCACCGATACCGGCGCCGGCGCGGATCAGGGCCAGTTGGGCCAGGTCGCTGTCGCTGCTGAAGGCAAAGTCGCTGCGTTCGAAGCCGGTGATGGCCACGCTGCGGATAAACGCGTTGGCCTGGTCGTAGCCGATCACCGAATGGTCGGTGAGGTCTTTCAACACCTGGGGGATGCCGTGTTGTTGCAGGTAATCGTCGCGGGCGTGCAGGCCGACTTCGATCAGGCCGATGCGCTGTGCCAGCAGTTGTTCCTGGCTCGGGCGCACCATGCGCACGGCGATGTCGGCTTCCAGTTGCAGCAGGTCGCTGAGGCGGTTGGTCAGTACCAGTTCGACCTTGAGATGCGGGTGCTGCCGGCGCAAGTGCGTGATGATCGACGGCAGCACTTCCACGCCGACCACTTCGCTGGCCGACACGCGCACCACGCCGCGCACTTCGTCGCCCTGGGATGACGCGGCGCGCTCAAGGGCGGCGGCGGTGCGCTCCATGGTTTCGGCATGGGCGCGCAAGGTGTGGGCTACCGCGGTGGGCAGTAAGCCCGTGGGGGAGCGGGTGAACAGCACCACGCCCAGGGCACTTTCCAGCGCAGCGATGTGCCGACCGACCGTGGGCTGTGTAATGCCAAGCAGCCGCGCGGCCCCTGACAGCGACCCCTCCTTGAGTACCCCGAGGAACGACCGGTAAAGCTCCCATCCAATGCTTGATGCCATGCATAAATGTATAGCGACTGGATGGTCTTCGGCAATTTATCTATAGCAGGGCCGCGCACACAATGGCCTCACCAACCACTGTGGGAGAGGATGATGAGCAAGGTTCTGGTATTGGGTGCCACCGGTGGCATTGGCGGCGAAGTGGCGCGGCAGTTGAGCGCAGCGGGCTGGGAGGTGTGTGCGTTGACCCGGGATGTCGACAAGGCCCGTCGCCAGAATCCCGCCCTTACCTGGCTCAAGGGCGATGCCCTTGATCGCGCTGCGGTGATCGCGGCCGCCCGTGGTTGCGCGGTGATCGTCCATGGGGTCAACCCGCCGGGCTACCGCCATTGGGCCGAGCAGGTGCTGCCGATGATCGACAACAGCATTGCCGCCGCCATCGCTGAAGGTGCCACCATCGTATTGCCCGGTACGGTCTACAACTTCGGGCCGGATGCGTTTCCCGTGTTGCACGAAGACTCGCCCCAGCACCCGCAGACTCGCAAGGGCGCGATCCGGGTCCAGCTGGAGCAACGTTTACGGGAGGCGTCCCAGCAGGGCGCCCGGGTGTTGATCGTGCGCGCCGGTGACTTTTTCGGGACCCGGCTGGCCAATAACTGGTTTGCCCAAGGGTTGGTCAAACCCGGCAAACCCGTACGCCGCGTCAGCTATCCCGGTGCCCCTGGGGTGGCCCATCAATGGGCCTACCTGCCGGATGTGGCGCGTACCGTGTTGGAGTTGATCGAGCGCCGCGCGACCCTCGACGCCTTCGCCTGTTTTCATATGGCCGGGCATGTGGATACGGATGGCACGCAGATGACCCAGGCGATCCAGCGCGTGGTGTTGCGCCGGACAGGCCAGCAACCCCAGGTCGGCGCGTTCCCCTGGTGGCTGTTGACGTTGGCGATGCCCTTTGTCGTGACCATGCGCGAGATGCAGGAGATGCGCTACCTGTGGCACACCCCGTTGCGCCTGGATAACCAGCGCTTGCTGGCGACCCTCGGCCACGAGCCCCACACCCCGCTGGAGCAGGCAGTAGAGGCCACATTGGAGGGCTTGGGTTGCTTGCCTACGCCCGCCTGGTCAGGCGCACATACACCGCAAGGTTGACCAGCACCACCACGGCGCCCAACACCAGTTGAATGTTCGGCGTCAGGCCGGCGGGGTAGATCAGCGTCAGGATGTAATGCTCGATAAAGCCACCGCCATAGCCGTCTTGCCCGGCCAGGTGGCGAAACAGGTTTTCCCAGCGGGTCAGCGGACACGGCAGGTGGAACACCTCCACCGCAATGCCCCAGGCGACCGCAGGTCCATGCAGCCACAGCACCCCGCGCCACTTGAGGGCGAGCAACCCGCCGAACAGCACGAACACAATGAAGGACAGATGGAACAGCACCAGGCTGTCGGCGGCCAGACGGTAGAGCATCACGGGCACTTCAAAAGGAGGGCCCCACAGTCTAAAGGGTTGCCTGCTGGCAAGGGGGGCCGTTATTGTGCTGAATCCTTTTAGTCCTTCCCCCCAAGGATCTGTAGTGATGAATGCACCGCGTACCGCCGCTCCGATCAAGGCCGTCATTTTCGATATGGACGGTTTGCTGCTGGATACAGAAGGCATCTACACCGAAGTGACGCAGATCATCGCCGAACGCTACGGCCGCACCTATGACTGGGGGATCAAGCAGCACATCATCGGGCGAGGCGCCCAGGACCTGGCCGACTATGTGGTCAAGGCGCTGGACTTGCCGATCACATCGGCGCAATTCCTCGAAATCCGTGAACCGCTGATGAGCGAGCGGTTCCCCAGGGCCCTGGGCATGCCCGGTGCCGAGGCGTTGGTGCGGCACTTGAAGGCGCACAATATTCCGATTGCCGTGGGCACCAGTTCGTCGCGCAATTCGTTTGGCCATAAAACCACCCTGCACCGCGAGTGGTTCAGCCTGTTCGGCACCATCGTCACCGCTGACGACCCGGAAGTCGGTGCCGCCAAACCTGCGCCGGACATCTTCCTCACCGCCGCCCGCCGCCTGGGTATCGCGCCACAGGACTGCCTGGTGTTCGAAGACTCACCGTTCGGCGTCACCGCTGCAAAAGCCGCGCGCATGACCGCCATCGCCGTGCCTGATGAAGCCATGGCCGACAGCAAGTACCACCACGCCGACCAGATCATCCGCAAACTCGCGGACTTTGACCTGGCGGCCTATGGCTTGCCGCCAATGTCCTGATTCACCACGATCAAACGGTGGGAGGCCCCGCTGCCTCTGTGGCGAGCGGGCTATTGTGGCGAGCGGGCTTGTTGTGGTGAACGGGCTTGTTGTGGCGAGCGGGCTTGTTGTGGTGAGCGGGCTTGCCCCGCGTTGGGCTGCGAAGCAGCCCCAAAACCTGGCGATTCAATATGCCTGGATAAACGCGGTAGCCTTATTGGGGCCGCTTCGCAGCCCAACGCGGGGCAAGCCCGCTCACCACAAAAAAACGGGCGCTTAGTGAAAATTTAATACTTAAAAATCAATAAGTTACTTTATTGAGAAGAGGGGGCACGTCGAATCGTCGCTCCCCCCTCCCTCATTTGGTTTTTGCAGGGCTTCAGAAAATCAGGCGCTGAACCCACCGTCGATAGTCAGGCTGGCACCGGTGATATACCCGGCTTCAGGCCCGGCCAGATACGCCACAAAGCTGGCAATCTCTTCCACATGCCCATAACGCCCGACCGCCATCAACCCGATCAGGCTCTCGGCGAATTCGCTGTTCGCCGGGTTCATATCGGTATCCACCGGCCCCGGTTGCACATTATTGATGGTGATCCCACGTGGCCCCAAGTCTCGCGCCAACCCTTTGGTCAAACCGACCAGCGCGGCCTTGCTCATCGCGTATGGCCCACCCCCGCCAAACGGCATGCGCTCGGCGTTGGTGCTGCCGATGTTGATCACCCGGCCACCTTCGCCCATATGCTTGGCGGCTTCCTGGGTCGCGATAAACACACTGCGCACGTTGATCGCCAACGTCTGGTCGAAGTCTTCCAGCTTGAAGTCTTCCAGCGGTGCGATGGCCAGTACGCCAGCGTTGTTCACCAGGATATCCAGGCGGCCAAACGCTTTGACGGTGGCATTCACGGCATTGCGAATCGCTGCCGCATCGGCACTGTCGGCATGGATCGCCAGGGCCTTGCCACCTGTGCGGATCACATCGTTTTGCAGTTCCTCAGCCTTGGCGGCCGAGCTGACGTAGGTAAATGCGACGGCTGCGCCCTGCGCCGCCAGGCGCTTGACGATGGCAGCGCCGATGCCACGGGAACCGCCTTGAATCAAGGCAACTTTGCCGCTGAGGTTGTGGGTGGTCATGTCGATCTCCAAAGGGTCCAAGGCGGTATGCCTTGTTGATGGGACCGAGTATCGACCTCGCCTGCCCATGCCGGTAGACGGTGATTGCTATAGTCTGTGTAAACCAAAAGTTTAGAGTGGGCGATATGGAGAGCTTTGGAAGTATCGAATGCTTTGTGCGCAGCGCCGAAGGCGGCAGCTTTGCCGAAGCGGCCCGGCACTTGAGCCTGACCCCGGCAGCGGTAGGAAAAAGCGTCGCCAAACTGGAAGTGCGCCTCGGTGTGCGTCTGTTCCAGCGCAGCACCCGCCGCCTGGCCTTGACCGAAGCCGGCAAGCTGTTCCTCGAAGAGGTCAGCGGCAGCCTCACCACCATCCAGAACGCCGTGGCCAACCTGGCCAGCGCCGAAGGGCGGCCGGTGGGCACGCTCAAGGTCAGCATGGGCACGGTATTTGGCAACCGCTATGTGGTGCCGCTGCTGGGGGCGTTTATGCAGCGCTTTCCGGATATCCGCCCGGACTGGCATTTCGATAACCGCCAGGTCGACCTGATCGGCCAGGGCTTCGATGCCGCCATCGGCGGTGGTTTTGAACTGCCCCAGGGCGTGGTGGCGCGCAAGTTGGCCCCCGCCCATCGGGTGCTGGTGGCATCGCCGGATTACCTGGCGCAACGCCCAGCGGTTTTGCTGCCCGAAGACTTGTCGCGGTGCAGCGGCATTCTCATCCGCTCACCGCAAACCGGCCGCGTGCGCTCCTGGCAACTGACCAGCCTGGCACGCGAACAGCGCCCGCTGCAGCTCAAGCCCGGCATGACCATGAGTGACTCCGAAGCCGCCTGCTGTGCCAGCGCCCAAGGCCTGGGTATCGCGCTGGTAAGCATGCCGATGGCGGTGCCGTTTCTGCACAGTGGCGAGGTGGTGCGGGTGTTGCCCGACTGGTACGTCGATGACGGCAACATCTCCATCTACTACGCCGAACACAAACTGCTGCCGGGCAAGACCCGGGCGTTTGTGGATTTCATCCTCGAGCAGTTTGTGGGGCAGGGCCTGGGCCTGCAGTTCAGCGCAATCTGAAACGGAGCAGCGCCCCTCCCACTTTTAATCTTCAGTGGCCGAACCGGGTCGGCCAGCCAATGACTTTCTTCGGCCGTGGCGTCGCGTAAGTCCTGATCTTCGATGTCGACAACCCCAACCGCACCAGGGATTCGGCAATGGTCACCGCTGCCGTTACCCCGTCCACCACCGGCACCCCGGTGCGTTGGCGAATCTGTTCATCCAGCCCGGCCATGCCGCCGCAGCCCAGGCAGATCACTTCGGCCTTGTCCTCGCGGATCGCCAGCTCTGCCTGACGCACGATGGCTTCCATGGCGGCCAATGGGTCTTCTTCCAGCTCCAGCACCGCCATGCCACTGGCGCGCACCGAGGCGCAGCGCTGGTACAGCCCGGCCAGCTTCAGGCGGTCCTCGATCAGCGGCACCGTACGGTCCAGGGTGGTCACCACGGAGTAGGCATGGCCGAGGAACATCGCCGTGCTGGCCGCCGCTTCGGTGATGTCCACCACCGGCACGTCGAGTAATTCCTGCAAGCCTTCGCGGCCATGCTCGCCATAACCGGCCTGGATCACCGCATCGAAGGGCTGGTCATAGGCCATCACCCGGTCCATGACGGCGATGGCCGCCAGGTAGCTTTCAAAATTGCCCTCCACCGATTCAGCCCCGAAGTAGGGGGTGAGCCCGACAATCTCGGTGCCTGGCGACGCCACGGCCCGCGCTTGTTGGGCGATGGTTTCGGTAATGGATTCGGTGGTGTTGACGTTGACCACGAGGATGCGCATGGAAGGTCCTTGTTTAATGACTGACGTTATCGACTGCAATGCTTTCACCGCTGACATCGGCATAGAACGGCTGGCGCTTGGCGATCACCCGGTAGAGCAACCCTGCAATACCGGCGCCAAACAGCCAGGAAAACGGCGAGACGCTGGCAAAGCCCGGCAGCAGCGCCAGCAGGATGGCGATCACCGCCGCAGGAATGAACGCTGCCACCGCGCGCATATTCACGCCACGGCTGTAGTAATAAACGCCATTCGGGTCTTCGCTATACAGCTGCGGCACGTCCACCTGGCTTTTCCGAATCAGCCAGTAATCGACCATGATCACCCCGTACAACGGCCCCAGCAGCGCGCCCAGGCCGGAAAGGAAATACACGATCACCAACGGGCTGTTGTAGAGATTCCACGGCAGGATCAGTACCGCCACGGCGGCGCTGATCAAACCGGCGCGGCGGAAGTTCAGGTACTTGGGCGCCAGGTTGCTCAGCACAAAAGCCGGCGCGACGAAGTTGGCCATGATGTTCACCGCCACGGTGACGATCAGGAACGCCAGGCAGCCCAGCACCAGGAAGAAGGTATTGGGGATGGCTGCGATGATTTCGGTGGGGCTCTCGATCACCTGGCCGTTGAGCTGGAACTGCCCGCCGCAGAGCAGCACGGTAATCGCGGCGAACACCAGGATATTCACGGGCAGGCCCCAGAAGTTGCCGACCTGGATGGTCTTGCGGCACGGCGACGAGCGCGCGAAGTCGCAGAAGTTGAGGATCAACGTGCCGTAGATCGCCAGCCACAGCGCACCACCGGCAAAGATATTGCGCCACATCTCACCGCCGCTCAGCGGTTCGCGGATCGACCATGCAATGTGGCCGTCGGCCTGGAAGTACATCCACCCGGCCAGCGACGCGACGGTCAGCAAAATGACCGGCCCGGCGAAGCCTTCGTAGCGACGCACCGTTTCCATGCCGTAGGCCAGTATCACCAGTTGCACGAACCAGATGGTCACAAAGCACACCCAGCCCAGGCTCGACAAACCCAGGATCGAATTGTGGTCGTAGTCGCCGAACCCCGGATGAATCGCCGTCAGCAATACGCGGAAAACCACCGATGCGAGGTAGGTCTGGATACCAAACCAGGCAATCGCGATCACCGCCCGGATCAACGCCGGAATCTGCGCCCCGTGAATGCCGAAACTGATGCGGCTGATCACGGGAAACGGCACGCCGGTCTTTTGGCCCATATACCCCGACAAGTTCATGAAGAAGTACACCAGCGCCGCGCCTATCCCCAGGGATAACAAAATCTGCCAGCCACCCAGGCCCAACGCATATAAGCCGATGGCGAATGAATAGTTGGCAATGTTGTGCACGTCGTTGGTCCACAGCGCAAAGATGCTGTAGCGCCCCCAGCGTCGGCCTTCGACCTTGGTGGGTGCCAGGTCTTTGTTGTGCAGGCGCGGGCTGAGCACCAGCGGGCCGGGGCCGGCAGCCTCGGGGTTCAGGGTGGAGGAGGGCAGATCCAGTGCGATGTTGTTCGAGAGGCTTGTACGCATTCCGGCAGGCTCCAGCACATCTGCAGGGAAGCTGCAGACTGCAAAGTGTATGTAGGTTTTGTATTTATTGTATACAAAGCGTATTTACACTTAAGCCACATGCGTGCCAGTTTTGGATCTATGAAAGCCCTGGCTAATTTCGTTTTTATAGGTGAGTTAAATAACTGGCTGAATTTGAAGAGATATAAATTGACCGATTGAACAGCTATTTATTTTTGCGTTGTCAGCGTGCGATTCGCCAGACCAACCGAGGGGAGGGGGGAGGTGTTACGTTATGGTGCGCATGAAGAGAAATTGCACACATAAATGGCACCAATGGTTACATGCATGTGTACATTTCTAACACTCAACACAAACCAAATGTGGGAGGGGGCTTGCCCCCGATTGCGGTGGATCAGTCAGCTCAATGGTTACTGACACTCCGCTATCGGGGGCAAGTCGAATCGTCGCACCGCCCCTCCCACATTTTTTACAGCATCAACTTCAAGCCTTGCTGATGATATTCCCAGCGTGCAGCCCGCACTCCTTCTGCGTGGCTTCCTCCCACCACCAGCGGCCTTCACGCTCATGCTGGTTCGGCAGTACAGGGCGGGTGCACGGTTCACACCCGATGCTGATAAACCCGCGCTCATGAAGGCTGTTGTACGGCAGCTCCAGCATGCGGATGTACCCCCAGATCTCTTCGCTGGTCATCTGCGCCAGCGGGTTGAACTTGTACAGGGTGCGTTCCGGGGTGGAGAAGGCGCTGTCGATTTCCAGCGCCGCTACCTGGCTGCGGGTGCCGGGGCTCTGGTCGCGGCGCTGGCCGGTGGCCCAGGCGCGGACGTCGGAGAGTTTGCGGCGTAGCGGTTCGATCTTGCGGACACCGCAGCATTCGCCATGGCCGTCCTTGTAGAAGCTGAACAGGCCTTTTTCTTTGACGAAGGGTTCCAGCTTGCTCTGGTCCGGCGAGATCAGTTCGATATCGATCTTGTAGAACTCGCGCACCTGCTCGATAAACCGGTAGGTCTCCGGGTGCAGGCGGCCGGTGTCGAGGCTGAACACCTTGACGTTCTTGTTCAGCTTCCAGGCCATGTCCACCAGCACCACATCCTCGGCACCGCTGAAGGAAATCCACAGGTCATCACCGAACTGGCTGAACGCCAGCTTGAGAATGTCCTGGGCAGACTTGTTGGCATAAGTCGCGGCGAGTTCAACGACATCGAAGGCTTGGTTCATCAGGACGGTTCCTACAGGTCAATGGCGCTGAGCGCTCTATAGGGGAGCGATGGTATCAAAATCCGTCCCGCGTTGCGGCGGCGGGCTTGAATCGCTAGAGTTCGGCAGTCCTTTTGCTCGCTCGACTTGAACAATATAACTAGGAGTGTCTTGTGGAAATTGCCTGTCTCGACCTGGAAGGGGTGCTGGTTCCGGAAATCTGGATCGCCTTCGCTGAAAAAACCGGTATTGAATCCCTGCGGGCGACCACCCGGGACATTCCCGACTACGACGTGCTGATGAAGCAACGCCTGCGCATCCTCGATGAGCACGGGCTCAAGCTGGCCGATATCCAGGAAGTGATCGCCACGCTCAAGCCGCTGGAAGGCGCCATCGAGTTCGTCAACTGGCTGCGCGAGCGCTTCCAGGTAGTGATCCTGTCCGACACCTTCTACGAATTTTCCCAGCCGTTGATGCGCCAGTTGGGCTTTCCGACCTTGCTGTGCCACCGCCTGATCACCGACGACAGCGACCGTGTGATCAGCTACCAACTGCGCCAGAAAGACCCCAAGCGCCAGTCGGTACTGTCGTTCAAGAGCCTGTACTACCGCGTGATCGCGGCCGGCGATTCCTACAACGACACCAGCATGCTGGGTGAGGCCGACCGTGGGATTCTGTTCCATGCGCCGGAGAATGTGATCCGCGAATTCCCGCAATTCCCGGCGGTGCATACGTTTGAAGATTTGAAGAAAGAGTTCATCAAAGCGTCGAATCGGCTGTTGAGCCTTTAATTTTTTCGGCCGGGCTGATGGGACGGGTAAAGCCACTGCCTATGTTCCTGTCAGCCCTCTGCAAGCAATCGCTCATAAGGAATACTCAAGCCTTCATGCAGTCGCTTGATCATCGACAAGCTCAGCTTGCGCTTGTGATTCAGCACTTCGGATACACGTCCGCTCGTCCCGATGAAAGGCTCAAGATCCCGGGCGGTCATGCCTAGCTGTTCCATGCGAAATTTAATCGCTTCCACCGGGTCCGACGGGGGGATTGGATAGTGCTGCGCCTCGTATTTTTCGATGAGTATTGCGAGGACTTCCAGCTCATCACCCTCTGGCGAGCCTGGTTGCGCTCCCCATATCTGCTCCACGCGCGCAAGCGCAGCGGTCAGGTCCTCTCGGGAATGTATCGGTTTGATGTTCATCATACGGTCTCCGCATTGATCTGATCGTATTGCGCATGAGTTCCTACGAACCGTATGAACCCAAGCTGTCGCTGGTAATCGATCGCCATGATCACTCGATATTTGTTGCCGCCCACGTTGAATACAACCCTGCCACCTTTGAGAATGCTCGCGGTCCTGAGCTCTGCCTTGAGTGCTTGTGGCGTCGGGTAAATTGCCTTTTCCATATGCCGATACAATTCAATAAGCGGCGCTTTTGCATCGATATAGGCGGGTTGGTTTTCCCAGAATATTCGTAAGGTCGATAGAGCGATTATCCGCATCGCTGCAACCTCCCAATTTGGGAGATGGTAGGTGCGATTGAGAGGAGATGCAATCTCGGAAATATTTCCTGAAGGGTAGGCAGTCGCTTCATGTGATCCTTCACAGACGGCGGGTGGACGGTTGACGCCGGACGCTATCCTCCGACGTTCAACTGCGTCGACTGCGGGTCTGATTCAGGTTTTTTCTACTGCCCGGCTCTGCGTCTGAGAGCCAGGAAGGAACTGCGCGCTACAGGCTTTCCAGTGTTTGTAACAACACCCGCACCTTGGTCAGCGACTCCTGATACTCCGCCTGCCACTGCGAATCCGCGACGATCCCGCCGCCGCCCCAGCAGCACACCTGACCATCCTTGACCAGCAAGCTGCGAATGGCGATGGAGCTGTCCATCTCGCCGCGCACATCCAGGTACACCAGCGAACCGCAATACAAGCCGCGCCGCGTCGGCTCCAGTTCGTCGATGATCTGCATCGCGCGGATCTTCGGTGCGCCGGTGATGGAGCCACCGGGGAAGCTGCCGGCGATCAGGTCCAAGGCATCTTTGTCGTCGGCCAATTCACCGATGACGCTACTGACCAGATGGTGCACGTTGGGGTAGCTTTCCAGGCTGAACAGCTCCGGCACGCTTACCGATCCGGTGCGGCAGGTGCGGCCGAGGTCGTTGCGCAGCAGGTCGACGATCATCAGGTTTTCGGCGCGGTCCTTGGGGCTGGCCAGCAGTTCGGCGGCATTCGCCGCGTCTGCTTCGGGGGTCAAGCCGCGAGGGCGAGTGCCTTTGATCGGGCGGGTTTCGACCTGGCGCTGGCTGATACGCACGAACCGCTCCGGCGACAGGCTCAGCACCGCGCCATCATCCGGCAGGCTCTGGAACCCGGAAAACGGCGTCGGGCAGGCTTCGCGCAGGGCGCAATAGGCCGCCCACGGATCGCCGAGGCACGGTGCGCGAAAGCGTTGGGCAAAGTTGACCTGGTAGCAGTCACCGGCCTGGATGTAATCCTGGATGCGTACGATCGCCTGGCGATATGCCTCGGCGGTCAGGTCAGGGGCCATGGGGCCCAGGAGCTTGAATGTGGCTGCTCCGTCGACAACGCCATGACTGAACACCGCGATCAAGCGTTGCCGCTCGCTGACTGCCAGCGCCGGGTGAAACACCAACTGGCTGGTCCGCGCCTGGTGATCACTGATCAGCGCCCAGGCATACAGGCCAAAACGCGCATCTGGCAGGTGCAAATCGTCTGCGGCCAGGTGCGGCATCTGTTCCAGGTGGCGGCCGAAGTCGTAGCTCAGGTAGCCGATCAGGCCGCCAGCAAACGGGAGTTCCAAGCCTGCGGGTATGTTCGCTTCACCCAGTTGGGTCAGGCTTTCCCGCAGGCGCTGCAGGAAGTCTGCGCCGCTTTCACCAGGCGATACCGTTAGCGTCACTTGCGGCCAGGCGCTGAGCAGGTCATAACGCCCGCGCTCGGCCACGGGCCTGCCGCTGTCCAGCAGGACTGCGCCTGGCGCATGGCGAATCGCCGCAAAATACTCGGCGGGGTTGGCCCGGTAGGGCAGCGGGTGTACGGAGCAGGTCGACATGCGGGGGTGGATCAGCTGTTGGCGTGGGGGAGGGGATTGTAGTCCCCCGTAGGATTTGCTCCTAGGGGGGATGTCGGGGATAGACAGATGTAAGGCCGCGTCAGCCTTCGACGGGCGGAATATGCCCGAACATTTCCTGTACGAACGCCACTCGCTCTTCCGGGGTTTCCGTCACACCGGCCGCTTTCAGCGCTTCCAGGCGCGCCTCCACGGCATGGGTGCGCAGGGTCAGGCCGCAGTCGTTGGCGATCTGGATATTCAGCCCCGGCCGCGCGTTCAGTTCGAGGATCAGCGGGCCTTTCTCCTGGTCCAGCACCATGTCCACGCCGATATAACCCAGCCCGCACAGCTCGTAGCAGCCGGCCGCGAGCTTCATGAAGCCGTCCCAGTTGGGTAGTTGCACACCGTCCACCGCATTGGTGGTGTCGGGGTGCTTGGTGATGATGCTGTTCAGCCAGGTACCGCGCAGGGTCAGGCCGGTGGCGAGGTCGACACCCACGCCAATCGCGCCCTGGTGCAGGTTGGCCTTGCCGCCGGACTGACGCGTCGGCAAGCGCAACATGGCCATCACCGGGTAGCCCATCAAGACGATGATGCGGATATCCGGCACGCCTTCGTAGCTGATGCTCTTGAAAATCTGGTCGGGGACCACGCGGTACTCGATCAGCGCGCGGTCACGATGGCCACCCAAGGAGTACAGGCCGGTGAGGATGCTGGAAATCTGGTGCTCGATTTCCTCATGACTGATGATCTTGCCGGACACTGTGCGGTAGCGCCCTTCAAAACGGTCGGCGACGACCAGGATGCCGTCGCCGCCGGCGCCCTGGGCCGGCTTGATCACGAAGTCGCTGCGCCCACCGATGATCGCGTCGAGCTTGTCGATTTCCTTCTCGGTGGAAATCACCCCATACATTTCCGGCACATGGATGCCGGCCGCCATGGCCCGTTCCTTGGTGATGATCTTGTCATCCACGATCGGGTACAGGCTGCGCTTGTTGTACTTGAGCACGTAGTCGGCGTTACGCCGGTTGATGCCCATGATCCCTCGCGCTTCCAGGGCCTTCCAGGTCTTCCAGAAGCCGAACATTACGAATCAGCCTTGAGGAAGGCCTTGAACCGCACCAGTTCGGTCAGGCGGTAGCCGCGATAGCGACCCATGGCCAGCATGAAGCCCACCAGGATCAACAGGATCGCCGGGAAGGTGAATACGAAGTAAATCAGCTCCGGCACGCTCATGATGATGTGTGCCAGGGAGGCGGCGAACAGCGTGCCGATCGCGACTTTCATCGCATGGCTGGCGCCGCGTTCTTCCCAGGTGATCGACAGGCGTTCGATGGTCATGGTCAGGATCACCATCGGGAACAGCGCCACCGACAAACCGCGCTCCAGGCCCAGTTTATGGCTGAACAGGCTGATGGCGGCGATCAGCACCACCACGAAGGTCAGCACCACCGACAACCTGGGCAGCATTTGCAGCTTCAAGTGTTCCAGGTACGACCTCAGGGACAAGCCCAATGCCGTGATAATCGTGAACAGCACAATCCCGAAGCCCAGCTGTGTCTCGCGGAACGCCAGCGCGATCAGCACCGGGGTGAACGTGCCCAGGGTCTGCAGGCCGATCAGGTTGCGCAGGATCAGGATCACCAGCACGCCGATCGGGATCATCACCATGATCATGAAGGTTTGCTGGGTTTGCAGCGGCAGGCCGTACAGCGAGTATTCGAGGAAGTTGGCGTCGGTATTTTCGTCGGTCAGCTTGGCCAGGCGAATCGCGTTCATTTCGCTGTTGTTCAGGCTGAAGGTGACCACGGCTTTCTTGCCGCCATCGACGGTGATCAGGTTTTCATCGCCGGTCCACCACAGCAGGCGGTCGGCGGGCAGGCCCTGTTCGCCGGTCTCCGGGTTGAAGTACAGCCAGTCATTGCCATTGAAGCTGCGCAGCCACAGTTCCGGGGTTTGCGGCTGGTCGGCGACCAGGCGGATGGTGTGGACCTTTTCCACCGGTACGTGGGCGATGGACAGCAGCAGCTCGACGATCTTGGCCTTGTGCGGCGTCGACGGGTCGCCGCCCAGCAGCAGCTTGACGTTGTCGTCGTTGAGGTTGTTGGTGCGCTTGATCGCTTCGGTAATAAAGGTCTCGACGTCGGCCGAGTGCTGGCGGATCGGCGCCAGCAGGGCTTCGGCGGCGATTTTCTCCGGGCCTTCCACGGCAATGCTGTCGCGGAAGGTCGGGCCCTTGATCTTGACCTTCTCGCCGCTGTAGCGCTTGGTCAGCACCAGGCGGTAATACAGGGTCTGGTTGCCCTTGGCGCGGCGTGCCGACCAGGTGACCTTGCGGTTGCCATCGATGCGGTTGACGCTCACCCCGTAGTTGTTCGAGATGAAACTCTCATTGAGGCTGACGAAGTCGCGGCTCAGGGGCGGCACGAACATCTGGATCTTCACCGGGTCTTTCGGGTTGGCGACGAACTCGACCTTGGCGTCGATGTTCCACAAGTCGTCGGTGGCGTCCTCGGTAACAGGAATGCCCAGCACGAAGATCTGGTAGGCGGTGACCGAAATACCGAGCACCACCAAGAGGGTGATGAGGATTTTCAGGTGCAGGGTGAGAGAGCGCATTCGGTTTACTCGGCGGTATGAGCGTCGGCGGCGCAGGCGGGTTTGCCTGCTGCGTATTTAAGACTGGGGTCGACCAGCGCATCAAAGCGTTTCAAGGCTTCGGAGCCGATCAGCAGTGGGTATTGGAAGGCGCTGCGGTCAGTCAAGTTCACTTCGATGCTGCGTAAAGCGCTGCCCATGCAGATATCCAGGGCAATCACCGGACGGGCGGTGTAGTTCTTGTCCTCATCGGGATCGTAGTCACCGGCGCGACGCTTGATCTTGCTGACGCGGGCCAGGGGGCGCTCGATGGGGTGGGAATGGGCGGCGTCGATCGCCAGGTAGAAGCGTACCCAGGATTCACCGTTGCGCTTGAAACGCTTGATATCGCGGGCGCTGAGCGAGGCGGTCTTGGCGCCGGTGTCGAGCTTGGCCGCGACTTCCAGGTCGATACCGGCGAGCTTGGCGTATTCGTTGAGGCCATACACGGTCTTTTCGGCGGCAACGCTTAGCCCCGGCATAAGTCCCGGTACGAACAATAGGCATATCAGAAGGAAGGGCTTGAGTCTCATAGATCCTGAGGCGGTGCAGTGCGATGTTCAATTCAAGGCGACTGGCATTGCTGCGCAAGCTCCCTCGTGCGCCGTTTCATCCAGTGATGTCAGGCAAAAGCGGCGGGCATTCTAACATGATGCTTTTCTGACGCCAGCGCTGGCAGGCGGCCATGCCCCAAGCGCGTGCAGGGCTGGTTATTAGACGATTGTCGACAATGTGCATTTATTCTTTGACTATCTGGGGCTGATTGGCTAGTTTTTGCCACATTGCTTTTAAAGGTGTCGACAATATGCTCGAGCAAGCGGAAGCCCCGGTGGTGCCCTCGGATGAATCCCAGACGATGTCGGAAAACGTCTTCCGCCGTATCCAGGCCGCCATCGTCAAGGGCGAGATCGCCCCCGGCAGCAAGATCTCCGAGCCAGAGCTGGCGCGCACCTACGGCATCAGCCGCGGCCCGCTGCGTGAGGCGATCCACCGCCTGGAAGGCCAGCGCCTGCTGGTGCGCGTACCCCATGTGGGCGCGCGAGTGGTGTCGTTGAGCCACGCCGAGCTGATCGAACTCTATGAGATCCGCGAGTCCCTCGAAGGCATGGCCTGCCGGCTGGCTGCCGAGCGCATGACCGATGCGGAAATCGAAGAGCTGCGCCAGGTGCTGCACACCCATGAACGCGACGAGGCGTTCCAGGCCGGCCTGGGCTACTACCAGCAGGAAGGCGACTTCGATTTTCACTACCGGATCATTCAAGGTGCCGGTAACCGCACCCTGACCCAAATGCTCTGCGGCGAGCTGTACCAGTTGGTGCGCATGTACCGCATCCAGTTCTCCGCCACCCCCAATCGTCCACGCCAGGCTTTTGCCGAGCATCACCGCATTCTTGACGCGATTGCCGATCGCGACGGTGAACTGGCCGAACTGTTGATGCGCCGCCATATCGGTGCATCAAAACGCAATATCGCCCGTCATTTTCCCGACGGCGCTCCCCAGACAGCCACTCAGCGAGGTGAGTCATGAGTTCCAATAACAACACCACTCCAGGCCAGCGTTTCCGTGACGCGGTTGCCAGCGAACAGCCCTTGCAAGTGGTCGGCGCAATCAACGCCAACCATGCGCTGCTGGCCAAGCGCGCGGGCTTCAAGGCGATCTACCTGTCGGGTGGCGGGGTGGCTGCCGGCTCCCTGGGCGTACCGGACCTGGGCATTACCGGCCTGGATGACGTGCTGACCGACGTGCGCCGCATCACCGACGTGTGCGACCTGCCCTTGCTGGTGGACGTGGACACTGGCTTCGGCTCCTCGGCGTTCAACGTGGCGCGTACCGTCAAGTCGATGATCAAGTTCGGCGCTGCCGCCATCCACATCGAGGACCAGGTTGGCGCCAAGCGTTGCGGGCATCGTCCGAACAAAGAAATCGTGTCCCAGCAGGAAATGGTCGACCGCATCAAGGCCGCCGTGGATGCGCGCACCGATGACAGCTTCGTGATCATGGCGCGTACCGATGCCCTGGCGGTCGAGGGCCTGGAGTCGGCGCTGGAGCGTGCCGCCGCCTGCATCGAGGCGGGCGCCGACATGGTGTTCCCCGAAGCCATCACTGAACTGGAGATGTACAAGCTGTTCGCGTCCCGGGTGAAAGCGCCGATCCTGGCTAACATTACCGAGTTCGGCGCAACGCCGCTGTACACCGTCGAACAGTTGAAATCTGCCGATGTTTCCATCGTGCTGTACCCGCTCTCGGCCTTCCGCGCCATGAACAAGGCCGCCGAGAACGTCTACACCGCGATCCGTCGCGACGGCACCCAACAGAACGTGATCGACACCATGCAAACCCGCATGGAGCTTTACGATCGCATCGACTACCACACCTTCGAGCAGAAGCTCGACGCGCTGTTCGCCGCGAAGAAATAACGAACGCGCCTCTCTATAAATACAAGATTAAATACAAGATTGGAGAACAGACATGGCTGAAGCAAAAGTACTGAGTGGCGCCGGCCTGCGTGGCCAGGTTGCCGGGCAGACGGCGTTGTCCACCGTGGGGCAGGCCGGTGCCGGCCTGACCTATCGCGGCTACGACGTGCGCGAACTGGCGGCCGATGCGCAGTTTGAAGAAGTGGCCTACCTGCTGCTCTACGGCGAACTGCCGACCAAGACCGAACTGGCCGCCTACAGCGCCAGGCTGAGCAAGCTGCGCGACCTGCCGCAAGCGCTCAAGGAAGTCCTGGAGCGCATCCCCGCCGACGCCCACCCGATGGACGTGATGCGCACCGGTTGCTCGTTCCTCGGCAATATCGAGCCCGAGCAGGACTTCAGCGTGCAACGCGACGTCACCGACCGCCTGCTCGCCGCCTTCCCGGCGATCATGTGCTACTGGTACCGCTTCAGCCACGACGGCAAGCGCATCGACTGCGTGACCGACGAGCCCAGCATCGGCGGCCACTTCCTGCACCTGCTGCATGGCAAAAAACCGAGCGAGCTGCACGTCAAGGTGATGAACGTGTCGCTGATCCTCTACGCCGAACACGAATTCAATGCCTCGACCTTTACCGCGCGGGTGTGTGCGTCGACCCTGTCCGACCTGTATTCCTGCGTCACCGCTGCGATTGGCTCGCTGCGCGGCCCGCTGCACGGCGGCGCCAACGAAGCGGCGATGGAAATGATCGAGCGTTTTGGCTCGGCAGAGGAAGCAGTCGAAGGCACCCTCGGCATGCTGGCGCGCAAGGACAAGATCATGGGCTTCGGCCACGCGATCTACAAAGACAGCGACCCGCGCAATGAAGTGATCAAGGGCTGGTCGAAAAAGCTCGCTGACGAAGTGGGCGACACGGTGTTGTTCCCAGTGTCCGAAGCCATCGACAAGACCATGTGGGAACAAAAGAAACTGTTCCCCAACGCCGACTTCTACCATGCCTCGGCGTACCACTTCATGGGCATCCCGACCAAGCTGTTCACGCCGATCTTCGTGTGCTCGCGCCTGACCGGCTGGGCCGCCCACGTGTTCGAACAGCGCGCCAACAACCGCATCATCCGTCCAAGCGCCGAGTACATCGGCGTTGAACAGCGCAAGTTCGTGCCAATCGAACGTCGCTGAAGGCCGACGATCCCAGGATTGAAATGAGGTCAAAGTGTGGGAGGGGGCTTGCCCCCGATGGCGGAGTGTCATTCAACACCTATGGCAACTGATACACCGTCATCGGGGGCAAGTCGAATCGTCGCACCGCCCCTCCCACATTTGAATCGCATTTCAAATCTGGATCAGTGGGTTCATTTTGCAATCACCGTGACCGAGTCCTGACGATGAACACTGAATTCCGCAAACCGCTCCCCGGCAGCCGCCTGGATTATTTCGACGCCCGCGCGGCGGTCGATGCCATCCGCCCAGGCGCCTACGCCACCTTGCCCTACACCTCACGCGTGCTCGCGGAAAACCTGGTGCGCCGCTGCGACCCTGCCACCCTCAACGCGTCCCTGAGCCAGTTGATCGAACGCAAGCGCGACCTCGACTTCCCATGGTTCCCGGCACGCGTGGTATGCCACGACATCCTTGGCCAGACCGCCCTGGTCGACCTCGCTGGCCTGCGCGATGCCATCGCCCTGCAAGGCGGCGACCCGGCCCAGGTCAACCCGGTGGTGCCGACGCAACTGATCGTCGACCACTCCCTGGCCGTTGAAGCCGGTGGTTTCGACCCGGACGCGTTCGAGAAAAACCGCGCCATCGAAGACCGTCGCAACGAAGACCGTTTCCACTTTATCGAGTGGACCAAAAAAGCCTTCAAGAACGTCGACGTGATCCCGCCGGGCAACGGCATCATGCACCAGATCAACCTGGAGAAAATGTCCCCGGTGATCCAGGTGCGTGACGGTGTGGCCTTCCCGGATACCTGTGTCGGTACCGACAGTCACACCCCGCATGTGGATGCGCTGGGCGTGATCGCCATCGGCGTCGGCGGCCTCGAAGCCGAAAGCGTCATGCTTGGCCGCGCCTCGTGGATGCGCCTGCCGGAAAGCGTCGGCGTGGAGCTGACGGGCAAGCTGCAACCCGGCATCACCGCCACCGACATGGTGCTGGCGCTGACCGAGTTCCTGCGCCAACAGAAAGTGGTCGGCGCCTGGTTGGAGTTCTTCGGCGAAGGCGCATCGAAACTGACGTTGGGCGACCGCGCGACCATCTCCAACATGGCCCCGGAATACGGTGCGACAGCGGCGATGTTCTACATCGACCAGCAGACCATCGCCTACCTGAAACTCACCGGCCGCGAGGACGAACAGGTCACCTTGGTCGAGCAGTACGCGCGTCATACCGGCCTGTGGGCGGACGACCTCAAGAGCGCGAAATACGAGCGCGGCCTGACCTTCGACCTGTCCAGCGTCGTGCGCAACATGGCCGGCCCGAGCAACCCCCACGCCCGTGTCGCCACGCGTGACCTGGCCGCCAAGGGCATTTCCGGCCAGTGGGATGAAGTTCCGGGGCAAATGCCTGACGGCGCGGTGATCATCGCTGCCATTACCAGCTGCACCAACACCAGCAACCCGCGCAACGTGATCGCCGCCGGCCTCCTGGCGCGCAACGCCAACAAGCTGGGGCTGAAACGCAAGCCGTGGGTCAAGTCGTCCCTGGCACCGGGTTCGAAAACCGTGGCCATGTACCTCGAAGACGCGGGCCTGGGCCATGAGCTGGAAAAACTCGGTTTCGGCGTGGTGGCCTTTGCCTGCACCACCTGCAACGGCATGTCTGGCGCACTGGACCCGGTGATCCAGCAGGAAATCATCGACCGCGACCTGTACGCCACCGCCGTGCTCTCGGGCAACCGCAACTTCGACGGGCGTATCCACCCGTACGCCAAGCAAGCGTTCCTGGCTTCGCCGCCGCTGGTGGTGGCCTATGCGATTGCCGGCACCATCCGTTTCGATATCGAGAAGGACGTGCTGGGCCTCGATGCCAATGGTAAGGAAATCCGCCTGCAGGACATCTGGCCGACTGACGAAGAGATCGACGCAGTGGTCAAGGCCTCGGTCAAGCCGGAGCAGTTCCGCGCGGTGTACATCCCGATGTTCGCGATCCACGAAGACACCGGCCCGAAAGTCGCGCCGCTGTATGACTGGCGCCCGCAAAGCACCTATATCCGCCGTCCGCCGTACTGGGAAGGCGCACTGGCCGGGGCGCGGCCACTCAAGGGCATGCGCCCGCTGGCCGTGCTGCCGGACAACATCACCACGGACCACCTGTCGCCGTCCAACGCGATCATGCTCGACAGCGCCGCGGGCGAATACCTGGCGAAAATGGGCCTGCCGGAGGTCGACTTCAACTCCTACGCGACCCACCGTGGCGACCACCTGACCGCGCAGCGCGCCACGTTTGCCAACCCGAAACTGTTCAACGAGATGGTCGTCGAGAACGGCAAGGTCAAACAGGGTTCCCTGGCGCGCATCGAGCCGGAAGGCAAGGTCACGCGCATGTGGGAAGCCATCGAAACCTACATGGAGCGCAAGCAGCCGCTGATCATCATTGCCGGCGCCGACTACGGCCAGGGCTCGTCCCGCGACTGGGCGGCCAAGGGCGTACGCCTGGCTGGCGTGGAAGCGATTGCCGCCGAAGGCTTCGAGCGCATCCACCGCACCAACCTGGTGGGCATGGGCGTGTTGCCGCTGGAGTTCCTGCCGGGCACCGACCGCCACACCCTGCACATCGACGGCAGCGAAACCTATGACGTGGTCGGCGAGCGCACCCCGCGCGCGCAGTTGACCCTGGTGATCAATCGCAAGAATGGCGAACGTGTCGAAGTGCCGGTGACCTGCCGCCTGGACACCGCCGAAGAAGTGTCGATCTACGAGGCGGGCGGCGTGTTGCAACGTTTTGCCCAAGACTTCCTGGAATCGGCGGCGACCGTCTGAAGAGGATAACCATGGCACACGTAGCGCAAATCAAGATCCCCGCCACCTATATGCGTGGCGGTACCAGCAAGGGCGTGTTTTTCAGGCTCCAGGACCTGCCCGAATCGGCGCAGGTGCCGGGTGCCGCCCGCGATGCTTTGCTGTTGCGGGTGATCGGCAGCCCCGACCCCTATGACAAGCAGATCGATGGCATGGGCGGTGCCACGTCGAGCACCAGCAAGACCGTGATTCTCGCCAAGAGCACCCGTGCCGATCACGACGTGGACTACCTGTTTGGCCAGGTCTCCATCGACAAGCCCTTTGTCGACTGGAGCGGCAACTGCGGCAACCTGTCGGCGGCGGTGGGCTCGTTCGCTATCAGCGCGGGGCTGGTCGACCCGGCGCGCATACCGCACAACGGCATTGCCGTGGTGCGGGTGTGGCAGGCCAATATCGGCAAGACCATCATTGCCCATGTGCCGATCACCGACGGCGCGGTGCAGGAGACCGGTGATTTCGAGCTCGATGGCGTGACCTTCCCGGCCGCCGAAGTGCAGCTGGAGTTCATGGACCCGGCGGCGGAAGAAGAGGGCGGCGGCGGTTCGATGTTTCCCACCGGCAACCTGGTCGACGAGCTGGAGGTGCCGGGTGTCGGCACCTTCAAGGCGACGCTGATCAACGCGGGCATCCCGACGATTTTCATCAACGCCGAAGACCTTGGCTACACCGGCACCGAGCTGCAGGGCGCGATCAACAGCGACCCCAAGGCCCTGGCGATGTTCGAGACGGTGCGCGCCTACGGCGCGTTGCGCATGGGCCTGATCAAGCACCTGGACGAAGCCGCCCAGCGCCAGCACACGCCGAAGGTGGCGTTTGTGGCTAAGCCTGCCGATTACGTGGCGTCCAGCGGCAAGGCGATCAAGGCCGGCGATGTGGACCTGTTGGTGCGCGCCCTGTCCATGGGCAAGCTGCACCACGCCATGATGGGCACCGCAGCGGTGGCGATTGGCACGGCTGCGGCTATTTCCGGGACCTTGGTCAACCTCGCCGCGGGCGGCATCGAGCGTAATGCCGTGCGCTTCGGGCATCCGTCCGGCACGTTGCGCGTCGGCGCTGAAGCCACCCAGGTGAACGGCGAATGGGTGGTGAAGAAAGCCATCATGAGCCGCAGTGCCCGGGTGCTGATGGAAGGTTTCGTGCGCGTGCCCGGCGACTCTTTCTAAAGTCCAGCACCAATCCCCTGTGGGAGGGGGCTTGCCCCCGATAGCGGTGGATCAGTGATGAATGTGTTGACTGACAAACTGCTATCGGGGGCAAGCCCCCTCCCACAGTCATAAACAGGCATTCAGACCTGCGAAACGATTAACCCTGACCCTGAGGATGCAACAACCCTAACTCACTTTGGAGATCTGCCATGAGCACCAACGTCGACCAGAACAACCGCCCCGATTACGACCAGGTTTTGCAGGACATTGCCGACTACGTCCTCAACTACCGCATCGACTCCCCGGCCGCCCTGGACACCGCGCGCAATTGCCTGATGGACACCCTCGGCTGCGGTCTGCTGGCCTTGCGTTTCCCGGAGTGCACCAAGCACCTGGGGCCCATCGTCGAAGGCACGGTGGTGCCGTTCGGCGCGCGGGTACCGGGCACGTCGTTCCGCCTGGATCCGGTCAAGGCCGCCTGGGACATTGGTTGCCTCGTGCGCTGGCTCGACTACAACGACACCTGGCTCGCCGCCGAATGGGGGCACCCCTCGGACAACCTCGGCGGCATCCTCGCCGTGGCCGATCATCTTTCGCAAAAGCGCGTGGCCAATGGTGAGGCACCGCTGACCCTGCGCGCGGTGCTGGACGCAATGATCATGGCCCACGAAATCCAGGGCGTGATTGCCTTGGAAAACTCCTTCAACCGCGTCGGCCTCGACCATGTGCTGCTGGTGAAAGTCGCCTCCACGGCGGTCACCGCCAAGCTGATGGGGGCCAACCGTGAACAACTGCTGGCAGCGCTGTCCCACGCCTTCGTCGACGGCCAGGCCTTGCGCACTTACCGCCATGCGCCCAACGCCGGTTCGCGTAAATCCTGGGCGGCGGGAGATGCGTCGAGTCGTGGTGTACGCCTGGCGGACATCGCCCTGCGCGGTGAGATGGGCATTCCCGGGGTGCTGAGCGCGCCGCAGTGGGGGTTCTACGACGTGTTGTTCAGCCACACCAACAAGGACTTGGCGCTCAAGCCCGAAGACAAGCGCGTCTTCAGCCTGTCGCAGCCCTACGGCACTTATGTGATGGAAAACGTGCTGTTCAAGATCAGCTTCCCTGCCGAGTTCCATGCGCAAACCGCCTGCGAAGCGGCGGTGACCTTGCACCCGCAGGTCAAGGATCGCCTGCATCAGATCGAGCGCATCGTGATCACCACCCATGAGTCGGCGATTCGCATCATCTCCAAGGTCGGCCCACTGGCCAACGCCGCCGACCGCGACCATTGCCTGCAATACATGACCGCGGTGCCCCTGGCGTTCGGCAACCTGGTGGCCGAGCAGTACGAAGATGAGTTCCATGCAGCCCACCCGATCATCGACGAACTGCGCGACAAAATGGTCATCGTCGAAGACCCGCGCTACAGCCGCGAATACCTGGAGGCCGACAAGCGCTCCATTGCCAATGCGGTGCAGGTGTTCTTCACGGATGGCACCCACACCGAGCAGGTGGCGGTGGAGTACCCGATTGGCCATCGCCGTCGCCGCGCAGACGGCATTCCGTTGCTGGAAGACAAGTTCAAGGCCAACCTGGCCACGCGGTTTACCGCGCAGCGCAGCGCGGAGATTTTTGCATTGTGCAAAGACCAGGCGCTGCTTGAAGCGACGCCGGTCAATCGGTTCGTGGACCTGTTCGTGATCTAAAAAACACAGGAGATCCCAGTCACACAGGAGATCAAATGTGGGAGGGGGCTTGCCCCCGATGGCGTTATGTCAGCCCCCGATGTATTGGCTGACACACTGCTATCGGGGGCAAGTCGAATCGTCGCACCGCCCCTCCCACATTTGGAATTGTGCTGGAGTTGAAAGTTACATACTGCCTTCGACATCATCCAGGCTGAACGTCTCGGTATGGTCGTCATAGGAGAAAATCTCCGCATACCGCCCCCAGGCCACCACGCTTTCCAGGGTTTTCTCCACGAACGCTTCCGTCATCGAGTCTTCCAACTCCTGTTCGAAGCGCACCCGTGGCGCCCGATGCCCGCTGCGCTCCAGCAGCACCTGGTGAATGCGCGCGGCCAACGGCACGTGTTGAATCAAATGCTCGGCGAACAGGGTTTTGCGTTCCTGGGTGCCGTAGTTGGCGAACAGCTTGCCAGCATCGGTAAGCGTGATGTCGGCGCCCTTGAGTTCGGCGAAACCCAAATGTTCAAGCATCTCCGCCACCGGGAACAGGTCGTCCACTTCCAGCAAGCGCCGTTCGGCGACGGTCGGCAAACCGGCATGACCGTTGTAGGGTTCGGCGGCCAGGGTTTCGATCAGGCCGGCCATCAGGTTGGTGGACACTTCCGGCAGCAGGCTACCCATTTTCAGCTCGGGTATGCCCCGGCTCGCATCGGCGCTGCGCCTGTCGGTCATCAGGGCGTAGATGTCGTCGACCATTTGGCGGAAGGTGGGGTCCAGCCGATTGCGCGGGTGCGCGAACGGCACTTTGATCTCGGCGACCACGCGGCCGGGATTGGACGACAGCACCAGGATGCGGTCGCACATCAGCACCGCCTCTTCGATGTTGTGCGTCACGATCAGGATTGACTTGATCGGCAGTTGTTTGCCGCTCCACAAATCCAGCAGGTCGTTGCGCAGGGTTTCGGCGGTGAGCACATCCAGCGCCGAGAACGGTTCGTCCATCAGCAACAAGGTCGGGTTGACCACCAGGCCACGGGCGAAGCCCACGCGCTGGCGCATACCGCCGGACAACTCGCGTGGGTAGGCGTTTTCAAAACCGTCCAGGCCGATCAGGTCAATCGCCGCCAGCGCGCGCCTGCGGCTTTCCTTGCGTTCGACTTGCAAGGCTTGCAGGCCGGCCTCCACGTTTTCCAGCACGGTCAGCCAGGGGAACAGCGCAAACGTCTGGAACACCATGGCCACGCCTTCGGCCGGGCCGGTCAGCGGTACGCCGTGGTAGCGCACTTCACCCGATGACGGCTGGATCAGCCCGGCGATGATGCGCAGCAGCGTGGATTTGCCGGAGCCGGAGCGGCCGAGCATGCCGACGATTTCGCCTTCGTGCAGGCTCAGGTCCACACCGCTGAGGACTTGCAGTTCATCCTTACCTTTGCCGAACACCCGGTTCACGTTTTTCAGCGAGTAGATTTCCGGGGTGTCGGCAGCATGTTCGGGGCGGGTAGTCATCACAGCGAATCCCATCAGTTCAAGCGGAGTTTGTTTTCAGCCATGGCGTACATCGGTCGCCAGACCGCGCGGTTGAAAGCCACCACAAAGATCGACATCACCACCACGCCCAGGGCGATCTTCGGGAAGTCGCCGGCCGCGGTGGTCTGTGCGATATAGGCGCCCAGGCCATGGGCGACCACGTTGTCCTGGCCCCAGGATACGTACTCGGAAACGATGCTGGCGTTCCATGCCCCGCCCGAGGCGGTAATGGCGCCGGTGACGTAGTACGGGAAGATGCCCGGCAACATTACCTTGCGCCACCACAGCCAGCCGCGAATGCGGAAGTTGGCGGCGGCTTCCTTATAGTCATTGGGAAAGGCACTGGCGCCGGCGATCACGTTGAACAGGATGTACCACTGGGTGCCGAGCACGATCAGTGGGCTCAGCCAGATGTCCGGGTTGAGGTGGAAGTGCAGGATCACAATGACAAAGACCGGAAACAGCAGGTTGGCCGGGAACGCCGCGAGGAACTGCGCCAGTGGCTGGATTTTTTCCGCCAGCTTTGGTCGTAGGCCGATCATCACCCCCAGCGGTACCCAGATGAGCGAGGCGATCAGGATCAGCCCCACGACACGCAGCAGGGTAATCAGCCCCAGTACCACCACATGCCCGACTTCGGCGAGGGTCACCTCGGTGCCGACATAGCGCACGATGTGGTACAGCGCGTAGGCCGTCAGCAGGGCGATCAGTGAGCCCCATACCCAGTCGATCACCTTGGACCTCGTGGCACTGGCCGCGGGCATGGCCTTGAGCGTGCCGCGCGGCAAGGCGAAGCGTTTGTTGCCCAGGCGGCTGATCGTACGGGTTATCGGGCGCAGGATACGTTGGACCACGCGTGTGCGCTGGATCAGGTTCAACACCCAGGATTGCGGGGCGACGCCTTGTGAGGCGGTGGTTTCCATCCGGAACTTGTCGGCCCAGGCCACCAGCGGGCGAAACAGGAACTGGTCGTAGATCAGGATTACCGCGATCATCGCCAGGATCACATAGCCTACGGCGTGCAGGTCTTTCTGGGCGATGGCCAGGGCCAGGTACGACCCCACGCCTGGCAGGGTAATGGTCTTGTCGCCGACCGTGATGGCCTCGGAGGCAACCACGAAGAACCAGCCGCCTGACATGCTCATCATCATGTTCCAGACCATCCCCGGCATGGCGAAAGGCACGTCGAGTTTCCAGAACTTCTGCCAGCCGGACAGCCGCAGGTTGGTGGACACTTCGACCAGGTCGTGAGGAAGCATGCGCAGGGACTGATAGAAACTGAACGTCATGTTCCAGGCCTGGCTGGTGAAGATCGCAAAGATCGCGGCGAACTCCGCGCCGAGCACGCGCCCGGGAAACAGCAGCAGGAAGAACGTCACCGTAAACGAGATATAGCCGAGCACCGGCACCGATTGCAGGATGTCCAGTACCGGCACCAGCAGCTTTTCGGCACGTCGGCTTTTGGCCGCGAGGGTGCCGTACAGCAGGGTGAACACCAGCGCCGCCGCCATTGCCGCGAGCATGCGCAGCGTGGTGCGCATGGCGTATTCCGGCAGGTTGGCCGGGTCGAGGGAAATGACTTCGCTTTGTAGGGTGGCGATGGGGGCCCAGGTTTCCCGGGCGGTGATGGAAAAAAACAGTAAAAAGCCGATGACCAACGGCAGGGCGACCAGGTCCCAGCGATTGGGGAGCAGACGTAGCGTGGACGCCGGGATGTAGTGACGGAACACTTTGTTCATAGGCAGTCAGTCCTGCAGCGTTCAGGTTCAGAGTGGGCGTAATGGGAGTGAGCGTAGCCGCTGCACGAATGACCTACCGAACAGCACGGGTGCTGTTCATGAGTCAGGGGCATCAAGAAGATGCCGGAGGAATTGTACGTTTCTGAATGTTACAAGCGCGTCAATTTTGCTGTCAGTTTCCTGTACGAACTGAGACTGGGGCGCGAGCACCCCAGCCGCTCAGCTGTTATTCAAACCGCAGGATCACGCGGCGGTTGTGTTTGCTCTTCTTCTCGATCTTTTCGCAGAACACCCGGCCGATTTCCTCGGTGTTGGCCACATGGGTGCCGCCGCACGGTTGGATATCGATCCCGCCAATTTCAATCACGCGTACCGAGCCCTGGATCACCGGCGGCGCGACCGCCTGGGTGCGAGTGATCTGCAGCAGGGTGGCGTACTCCGTGGCGGGCATCGAGAGGGTCTTGACCTCATGGGCCTGGGCGATCAGCGCGTTGAGGTCGCGGGTGATGCTGTCCTTGTCCAGCGTCATCTCTGGCAGGTCGAAATCCAGGCGGCCCTTGTCGGCACTGATGCTGCACCCGGTCACAGGGGCATCGATGAGCGAGCACAGCAGGTGCAGGCAGGTGTGCATCTTCATGTGCTGGTAGCGCCGTTCCCAATCGAGGTTGGCCTCCACCTGCACCCCGGCAACCAATGGCTCGGGGCAATGTTCCACCTGGTGCCAGATGATCGAGCGCGCTTCGGCGTCGCGCACGGTACCGGTGATGTCGACGCGCGTGCCATCCGCCAGGGTGAAGTGGCCAGTGTCACCCGGTTGCCCGCCGCCGGTTGGGTAGAACAGCGTGTGCTCCAGGGCGATGCCGTGCTCGCTGACGGCAATCACCCGGGCGTTGAATGCGTTCTGGTAGGGCGCGCTGTCAAATAGCGCCAGGGTTTCCATGGTGTGTACGGACATGTTCATCCTCCGACGATCAGTGGGCTGGCTTGCAGCAAGTGGCGCACCATTGCGCTCAAGCCAGGGGGGGAGAGCAAAGTGATTTCGAATTCCGGGCCGCAGACTTTGAGGTTCAATGGCAGGCGCGGCAGGTGGTCGGCCGTTTCGACGCGATGCAGGCGAAATTGCAGGTGATGGCGTTCCTTCACCGTGGGTTCGAGCATCAGCCCTTGCAGGGGGTGGAAGTCGGCGTCGAGTACGGTGACCTTGTGGCTGGTACTGATCTCACCGACCACGTGCAGGCGCTCATCGAGGGCGAAGGCACCGAGGTAGTTGCTGTGGTCCGATTCATCGTTTTTTTGCAACTGGATCTGGTTCACCACTTTGACCTTGGTACCGGCGGGCACGTCCTGGGTAATCACGCACGAGGGGCTGATAAACACGTTGTCGCCGATCGTCACATAACCCAGTACGCGGGCGCCGGAGCCGACTTCGACGTTGTTGCCCAGGCGCGGGTGGCGCTTGCCGTCCGGGTTGTTGGCGATGCCGCGGGCGCCCAAGGTCACGCCGCAGAGGATGTAGCAGTCGTTGCCGATTTCGCAGGTTTCGCCGATCACCGTGCCGTAGCCGTGGTCCAGCACAAAGCGCCGGCCGATGCGCGCAGCCGGGTGAATCTCCGCGCCGGAAAGGATCTTGCCCTGGTTGCTGAGCTTGAGGGCAATGCGCGAAAACACGCCGTTGGTCCGGTCGGGGAAATTCCATACCAGGTGGGCAAGCCGATAAAACAGCACGGCCTTGAACGAGGCATAGGACTCCAGGATCAGTTCGCCCCGCCCGCGCGACGCCGGGTCGCGGTAGGCATAGGCGATCAGGTCCTCGGCTACCGCCTGTGCGGCGTTCTGGATCAGCGGCGCCAGGTGCGGTTCCAGCTGCTTCATCTGCGTGGGCGTGAGGGTTTTGATGAGGTGGGTGAGTAACTCATCGTGCAGCTGTTGCATGTCGATAAAGCCGCTCATGGAGGCACCCCCGCATTCTGGATGGTTGGAAAACCGGTTATTCGAAACTGGGCAGGTAGCTGTCGGCATTGTCGTAGACCATGGTCAACACCACCGTTTCGGGCGGTAGTTCGGGGGCGAGTTGGGCGATGGCCACCATATTGGCGGCTGAGGACAGGCCCAGGCTGATGGCGTCGGTGCGCATGATGCGTTTCATCATGTCGATGCATGCCTGGCGCGAGACCTTGAGCATGCCGTCGATCACGTCCAGGTTGAGGATGCTCGGGATCAACCCGATCGACAGGCCCTGGATATGGTGCGGCGCGTGCTGGTTTTTCAGCAGGTCGCATTCCTCCGGCTCCACGCCCATCACACGCAGGGCCGGCCAGGCGGCCTTGAGGGTTTCACCGATGCCGGTGATATGGCCGCCGGTACCGATGCCGCTGACAAAATAATCGACACGCCGGTCAGCGAAGGCTCGCAGGATTTCCGGGGCGGTGGTGTCGCGGTGGGTCTGCGGGTTGGCGCCGTTGCGTTGCTGGTTGAGCATCACGTAGCTGGGGTTTTCCAGCTGCAGTTCCATGCACTTTTCACCGTGGGAATTGTTGCCCAGGCGACTGTCCGACAGCACCACCTTGGCGCCGTAGAGGCGTAGCAGTTTCTGTTTTTCGGGGCTGTAGTTATCCGGGATCACCAGCACTACTTTGTAGCCCAGCACGTTGCCCGCCATCACCAGGCCGATGCCGGTGTTGCCACCGCTGGGTTCGATGATGGTTTGCCCGGAGTCGCGGATCAGCACGCCCCGGCGTTCGGCGTCGAGGATCATGCCCAGGGCGATGCGCGCCTTGTGGCTGCCGCCGGGGTTGAGCGATTCCAGCTTTGCGTAGACCTCGATGCCGAGGTCTTCGGAAAACTGCGCCAGGCGCACGATCGGCGTATGGCCGATGGCGTCGAGTATGGAGTTATGCAACATCAGCTCATCATCCCAAATCGACGGTCAGTACAAGGGCATGTCGGGTTCGACGTCGCGAACCCAGTGCTTCATGCCGCCTTGCAGGACTTTGGTGTTGGCAAAGCCGGCCGCCAGCAGTGTGCTGGCCGCTTGTTCGGCGCGGGTGCCGGCGTAGCAGATCAGGTAATGGGTGTTGTTCCGGCTGAGGCGCCCGAGTTGGCCATCCAGCTCGGCCAGGGGGATATGCACCACCCCCGGTAATTTGCACACCTCGAGTTCGCTGGCATCGCGCACATCCAGCAGCACGTCGGCGCTGCTGTGGTGTTCGAGTACCTGCTTGAGTACGCGCGGCTTGATGTAGCGCTCTTCGGCCAGGGACGGTTGGCTGGGCACGGCATCTGCGCACACGGTCGGTGCCTGGGTTTCGCTGTGGCGCAGGTCGGAGCAGCACGGGCAGTCGGCGCGGCGCTTGAAACGGATTTCGCTGAATTTCATCGCCAGCGCGTCGAAGCGCATCAAGCGGCCAGACAAGGGCTCGCCCAAGCCGATCAAGAGCTTGATGGCCTCGGTGGCCTGGATCATCCCAACCACGCCCGGCAGTACGCCGATAACCCCGCCGGCGCTGCAGTTGGGCGCCAGTTCCGCCGGCGGAGCCTTGGGGAACAGGCAGCGGTAGCACGGGCCTCCTTTATAGTTGAGCACGCTGATCTGCCCGTCGAAACGGTAGATCGCCCCGTATACCAAGGGTTTGCCCAGTTGCACGCAGGCATCGTTGACCAGGTAGCGGGTGTCGAAGTTGTCGGTGCCATCGATGACCAGGTCGTAGGCACCCACCAGTTCCAGGGCGTTATCGGCATTCAGCGCGGTGTCGTGGGCGTTGATCTGGATATGGCGGTTGAGGTCCTGCAAGCGCTGCTTGGCAGATTCGACCTTGGGCATGCCGAGGGTGCTGTTGCCATGCACGATCTGGCGTTGCAGGTTGCTGCTTTCCACCACATCGAAATCCACCAGGCCCAGGGTGCCGACGCCGGCCGCCGCCAGGTACAGGCTGATGGGCGAGCCCAGGCCACCGGTGCCGATGATCAGCACCTTGGCTTTCTTCAGGTTCAACTGGCCTTCGCGCCCAACGCCGGGCAGGGTGATATGGCGCACGTAGCGCTGTACTTCCTCATTACTCAGGGTGTCGACATCCATGCCGCCGGACGTGGCGAGCAGGACTTCGATCCTGGCCTTTTCCGGCAGCCGGTCATCGGCGTCGATCAGCGCTTCCTCGGCGGTGAACAGGAAGTGCTCCTTGAGCTGGTTGTTCTTTTCGTGAAACAGGTGCGTGCGCAGCTGGGGGTGGCTGTCGCAGAGGCTTTCAATGACTTCGCGCAATGTCGATCCGGCGCCCTCGAGGGTCGATTCCGGCAGCTTGGCCACGCGAACCAGAATGTCGGGGAAAGAGACAGCGTTCATGGACAACTCCGTGTGCAGGTCGTTGAAGGGTTGAAGGGCGAAATGCTTGCCATCCCAGGCAAACAGCTTTGATCCCAGGGCCTGGCCTCGGCGAACATCCACCACCAGGTAGCTGACGGGGTAGATCGGCTCGCCCAGGAACAGCGCCTTGTCCTGGTCTTCGTCACTGAAGTAGGCGCCGACGTCCGGGTGGGAGTGGTAGATCACCACCACCGGGTTGTCGCTGCGAAACGCCTTGTTCATCAGCAGGGTGTCGGCTACCGAGAACGTGTAGCCGTTGGCCGCGCTGCGCGGATACATCTCGGGGTTCTTGCGGTGCAGCTCATTCTGGATATTGCTGCCCAGGTACACGCTGCCATCGGCGAAGACGAACCCACAGCATTCCTCGGGGTAGCTGCGGCTGGCGTGGGCGTAGATCTGTTCGAGGGCTTCTGGGCGAAGGACGGCCATGTTTCTCTCGCGTTTCTGTGTGAGGGCCGGGAGGGTCAATTTTTCTTGGCCATGAGTTTTTCAATGGGCAACTTGGTGATCGCAAAGCCGGCCAGCAGGATGGCCGAGTACAGCATCAGGTCGCGGGAAATCGTCACGCCTTCGTACCAGGCGCCGATGATCACCGCGAACACCGGGAAGATGATGAACACGAATGACAGGATGATCGGGCTCAGGCGCTTGAGCAGCATGAAATACACGATGAACCCACCCACCGAGGCGACCAGCCCCAGGTAGAACAGGGCGCTCCAGGAGCGCAGGGTGATGGCTTCGAAGGTCGGCGCTTCAAACCACAGCCCGGCGACGAACAGCATCAGCCCGGCAATCCCGATGGGCAGCGTGTTGTAGGTGATCACGCTGATGGCGCTGCCTTTCTGCTTGGTAATGACGTAGCACAGGGCATGCATGATCGCGGCGCTCAGAATCGCCAGCACCCCGAAGAACTCGGCGTGGTCCAGGTGCAGGCCCTGGCTCTTGATGATCATGTACAGGCTGCCGAAGCCGATACCGATGCCGACCACTTGGGAAAAATAGATGCGCTCGCGCAGGAACAGTGCGGAAAAAATCAGGATGAACACCGGCATGCAGCTGAACAGCAGGGCGGTGAGGCCGGACGACACATGCATCTCACCGTAGTTGAGCAGGTAATAGGGCACGCTGAAGTAGGACAGGGTCACGAACACGAAGAACCAGCGGCTTTCCCTGGGGAACAGGATCGGCTCACGGCGCACCATGGCGAAACACAGGAACAGCGGGAAGGCGATGAGGAAGCGCAGGCCGGCGGAGGTCAGCGGCGGCACGCTCTCCACGGCGATCTTGATGCCCAGCCAGGTAGTGCCCCAACTCAGGCACACGATGAGAAACATCACACTGGTCACCAGGCCGGCCAACCACTGTTTTTGAGTTTTTGTTTTTGCAGTGTTTTCGAGAACGGCGGACATTGGCATCGTTTATTGCTTCCCTGAGCCGGAATTGAACTCTATATTGAACTTGTAATGAGTTATTTTTTTGGCTGATTGAACCCGTAAAAGCACACTATTAGGGCGAAAGATGACTGTCAAAACAAATATTGACATGGTGTCAATTATGCGTGAGGGGTTATCCAACGGGCAGGGCGTCAAGTACAAGCGCCTGTCCGATGTCATGGAACGGGGTATCCTCGAAGGCTTGATTGAACCGGGACGAAAACTACCGCCCCACCGGGTGCTTTCCGACAATCTGGGCGTGACTATCGGCACTATCAGCCGGGCCTACGGCGAACTCGAACGCCTCGGCCTGGTGGTGGCGCGGGTCGGTGACGGCACGTTCGTGCGCAAGCGTGGGATGGAGCGACAGCGTGATGAAGGCTTTCGTAACTTCAGCGAAGAGCCGCGGCAGTACTTTGATATGAGCCGCAACATGCATATCCCGGGGCAGGAGACGGTATTCCTGGCCCAGAGCTTCCAAACCCTGTCGACCAATGCCAAGTTCCTCCAGGACATCAGCGCCTACACCCCTGACGCCGGCCTGCCGCGTTACCGTGAAGCCGGTGCGCAATGGCTGGTGCAGCGCGATTTCCATCCGATTCCCGAACAGGTCATCTGCGTCAACGGCGGCCAGCATGGGTTGTTGTGCGCGATGATGGCGCTGTTGCGTGCAGGCGATACGGTGGTCACCGAACAGCTGACCTACCCTGGCCTGATCACCGCCGCGCGCATGCTGGGTGTGCGTCTGATCGGCCTGGAGATGGATGAAGAGGGCGTGCTGCCGGGAGCGCTGGATGAAGTCTGTCGTAATCACCGGGTTTCGGCGTTGTATTGCACGCCGACCATCCAGAATCCTACGACGGCGGTCTTGTCGGTCGCACGTCGCGAGGCTTTGATCAAAGTGTGCCGCGAGCACAACCTGTTGATTCTTGAAGATGAAGCCCACGGCGTGCTGGTAGAAGATCGGCCGCCGCCTCTCAGCTATTTCGCGCCTGAGCGTACGATTTTGATCAGCAGCCTGAGCAAGGCGGTGTCGGCCGGTTTACGCGTGGGCTACGTGCACGCGCCACCGGCGCTGGTCAGCCGTATCTCGGCGGCCTTGCGCTCGACCTGCTGGATGGCCACCCCCGTGACCCTGGAACTGGCCACCCAATGGATCGAAAACGGCACGGCGGAATACCTGCTGCGCCAGCAGATCAACGAGATCAGCCGGCGCAAAGCGCTGGTGCGCGACCTGTTGGCCGGGCTGGAATACCGCACCCATCTCAATAGCCCGCATTTCTGGATTGAAGTCCCAGAGCCCTGGCGCGCGTCGGAAATCGAGGCAGAGCTCAAGCAGAACAATTACCTGATCGCCACCGCCGAAGCGTTCGCCGTCGGGCAAACGGCTGTACCACAGTTTATTCGAGCGAGTATCTGCAATACGTCGGGCGATGATCAGTTGTTGCGGGCCGGGTTCGATGCGTTGGCGACGGCGTTGGGGCAGGGTGGTGGGCGGTTCCACCTGTAGCGAGGGGCGTTGTTGGGGGGGAGCGGGCTTCTTTGTGGCGAGCGGGCTTGTTGTGGCGAGCGGGCTTGCCCCGCGTTGGGCTGCGC
>NZ_JBMDIS010000057.1:0-40063 GCF_057808775.1 Pseudomonas sp. FG86
ACGCGGGGCAAGCCCGCTCGCCACAACAAGCCCGCTCGCCACAACAAGCCCGCTCACCACAGCAAGCCCGCTCGCCACGACGGGCCCGCGCGTAGAGGGGGTCAGGGATTAAGCGAAGGTATCGATCAACGTGCCGAGCATTTCGTCCGAAGCCTTGGCGACTTTCGCGCCGAGCTCCACTTGAAACTTGCCTTGCGCCATTTCCACCATGTTGCTCGCCGAATTGGACGGCTGGGCGCGGGCGTTGGCACGTAGAAGGTCTACCTGCGCATCCGAGGGCTGGGTTGTCGCGGCGCTGGCAATCTTGCCGGCGGCCTGGTCGACACGGCTTTGCCCGGCCTGAATGGTGCTCAAGCCTGAATAAAACGCACTGCTGCCAGAGATTTCCATGGCGTGGCCCTGCTAAGAGAATCGTGAAGTTGAATTGAAGCAGAGATCCTGTCAAAAGGCCCGTCAAAAACGCTAATGGCATAATGCCTTATCGATAGCCAAAATCAGTCAAGCAGGTCCAGTTGCAGGTGCTCGGCCACCGCCTCAGCACTGGCGTGCTTGAGTTTCGGCACCCGGCCCAGGCAAGGAGCGGGCAAGCGCTCGGCCAGGGTGGCGAGGTTTTCTTCCAGACGAGAGGTCTTGGGGTCGATGATATTCGCCACCCAGCCCGCCAGGGGCAAACCGTCCCTTGCGATAGCTTCGGCAGTCAACAACGCATGGCTGATGCACCCCAGGCGCACGCCCACCACCAGGATCACCGGTAACTTGAGCGCCATGGCCAGGTCCGACAGGTTGTCCTGATCAGCCAATGGCACGCGCCAGCCGCCCGCGCCTTCGATCAAGGTGAAATCTGCTTGCCGTGCCAGGACCTGCTGCATGGGTTTGAGCAGCGACTGCACCGTCAGCGCCACACCCGCCTCTCGCGCGGCCAAATGGGGGGCAATGGCCGGTTCGAACGCCACCGGGTTGACCTCGGCATACGTCAGCGGTAATGAACACTCAGCGAGCAGCGCCAGGGCGTCGGCGTTGCGCAGGCCCTTGGGCGTGACCTGGCAACCGGAGGCAACCGGTTTGCCGGCGGCGGTGCTTTTGCCAGCCTGGCGCGCCGCGCGCAGCAGGCCGGCAGCGACGGTGGTCTTGCCGACATCGGTGTCGGTACCGGTGATGAAATAAGCGGCGCTCATAAAGGTTTCTCCAGTACGGCGTACACCACTTGGTAAGTCGCCGGCAGGCCCTGGGCCCGACGGAACCGCTCATAAGCGTTCACCAGTGCAACAATCCGCGCACGCCCCGTCAACCCTCCCGGTCGCCCAGGGTTGAGATTGTGCGCCCCCAGCGCCTTCAATTCATGGGTCAGGCTGCGCACATCCGGGTAGTGCAGCACATGGGGTTGACGCTCCAGGCTGATCACACGCAAGCCACTGGCCGCGCACAACTGCTGGTAAGCCTCGAAGGTCCGGAAGCGATTGACGTGCACCAGGCCATCCGCTGCCCGCCAGCTTTCGCGCAACTCATCCAGGGTGCCCACGCACAAGCTTGCGAACGCCAGCACGCCACCGGGCTGCAGCACTCGATACGCCTCGTTGAGCACCGCCGCGAAGTCCGCACACCATTGCACCGCCAGGCTGGAGAAGATCAGCCCGCAACCGCCATCCCGCAATGGCAGGCGCTCGGCATCGCCGGCGATGAAATGCTCGGCGCCCCCCAGAGGCCGTGCATGGTTGAGCATGCCTTCGGCAATATCCAGCGCCACGCCGTGGCTGGCGGGCCACATGCCGCCCAGCACCCGGCTGAAATACCCCGTGCCACAGCCCATATCCAGCCAGCGTTGCGGCGCCCCGGCAGACGGTAAGCGGGCCAGCAGTTCATGCCCCACCGCCCGCTGCAACTCGGCGACACTGTCGTAACTGGCCGCCGCACGGGAAAACGAGGCCGCTACCTGACGCTTGTCCGGCAAGGCGCCTGGCAGGGGAGGATGGGATAAATCAGTCATCAACGCACTCATGCAAAAAAGCCTGGATTGCCCCCGCCACGCCGTGGGGGTCTTCCAGAAGAAAAGCGTGACCGGCCTGTTCAATCAGGCCGATTTCCACATCGGGGAGCAACGCCAGCAGATCACTGGCGGCTTCGGCCGGCACCAGCCCGTCCAGGCCGGCAAACAGGTGCAACTGGGGGCCGCGAAACGCTTGCAGGGCGGCGCGGGTATCGAGTTGGGCCAGCAACTCAAGGCCTGGCATCAACACGCTGGCGGGTGAATTCGGCGCACCGCTGACCAGTAATCGCGAAAGCCCGCGTGGGTCCTCGGCACCCTTGGCGCACAACAGGCCAAAACGCTTGAGCGTGACTTGGGAATCGGCGTGGCAGCCCGCCAAAAAAGCATCGAAGGTCTCGCCGGGCATCGCATTCGGCCAGCCATCGTGGGCGACGAAACACGGGTTGCTCGCCAGGGTCAGCAGGCCGCAACAGCGCTCGCCACGCCTTGCAGCCAGCTCGGAAGCGAGCATACCGCCCAGCGACCAACCGCCCAGCCAGGCGTTGTCCGGCAGCGTGGCGTCGAGTTCGTCGAGCCACTCCTCCAGGTCGCAGGAATCCAACGCCGGCAACGGCTCGATCTGCACCTGCAAGTGTTCGTCCAGCCCACGCAGGGCGGCGGCCAACGGCTCCAGCGGTGACACGCCGAGGCCCCAGCCGGGCAACAGAATCAGTCGATCACGCATGGTCGGGCTCCGTGGCACCCAGCAAGCGGAAACACGCCTCCAACGCATTTAACAATAGCTGCACCTGCGCCTCGCTGTGGGCGGCCGTCAATGTCACACGCAACCGCGCGCTGCCGGCAGGCACGGTGGGTGGGCGGATCGCGGTGACCATCAGGCCACGCTCGCGCAGCATCTGCGACAGGCGCACGGCCTTGGCACTGTCGCCGATCAGTATCGGCTGGATCGGTGTAAAGCTGTCCATCAAGTCCAGCCCGAGCTGCTCGGCGCCCTGGCGGAACTGGCGGATCAGGCGATTAAGGTGCTCGCGTCGCCAATGCTCGGTGCGCAACAGCTCCAGGCTTTTGAGGGTGGCGCAAGCCAGCGCCGGTGGCTGGCTGGTGGTGTAGATATACGGCCGGGCAAACTGGATCAGGCTTTCGATCAACTCCTCGCTGCCCGCCACAAACGCCCCGGCGGTGCCGAACGCTTTGCCCAGGGTACCGACCAGCACCGGCACGTCGTCCTGGCTCAAGCCGAAATGCTCGACGATCCCGCCACCGTTGGCACCCAACGGGCCAAAGCCATGGGCGTCATCCACCATCAACCAGGCGCCCTTGGCTCGCGCTTCACGGGCCAGCGCTGGCAGGTCGGCCAGGTCGCCATCCATGCTGAACACGCCGTCGGTGACCACCAGGGTGTTGCCGCTGGCTTTCTCCAGGCGCTTGGCCAGGCTCTCGGCGTCGTTGTGCAGGTAGCGATTGAAGCGCGCGCCCGACAGCAGGCCAGCGTCCAGCAACGAAGCGTGGTTGAGGCGGTCTTCCAGCACGGTATCGCCCTGCCCCACCAGCGCGGTGACTGCACCGAGGTTGGCCATGTAGCCGGTGGTAAACAGCAATGCCCGCGGGCGACCGGTGAGGTCGGCCAGGGCTTCTTCCAGCTCATGGTGCGGCGTGGCATGGCCCACCACCAAGTGCGAAGCGCCGCCGCCCACGCCCCAACGGGACGCCCCGGCGCGCCAGGCCTCGATCACGTGCGGGTGATTGGCAAGGCCCAGGTAATCGTTATTGCAGAACGCCAGGAGGGGTTGGCCGTCGACCACCACTTCCGGGCCTTGAGGGCTCTGGAGCAGCGGGCGTTGCCGGTAAAGGTGTTCGGCACGGCGGGCAGCGAGGCGCGCGGAGAGATCAAAAGACATGCAGGCCTCGGACTGGCAGGTTCAACTCGATCAGAACAGGTGGGAGGGGGGTTTCCCCGATAGCAATTCGTCAGTTGAAACCTAGGTCGACTGACACGCCGCAATCGGGGGCAAGCCCCCTCCCACCGTTGTTCTGTATTTCAATCAAACAACGGCGTTATAGAACTGCTCGCTGCTCTTGTGCTCCACCAGCGCCTGTTCAATCGCCGCCTGATGCACTTCATCGGCATGCTCTTCGCGGGCTTCAGGCTGGATGCCCAGGCGCGCGAACAGTTGCATGTCCTTGTCAGCCTGCGGGTTGGCGGTGGTCAGCAGCTTGTCGCCGTAGAAAATCGAGTTGGCGCCGGCAAAGAAGGCCAGGGCCTGCATCTGCTCATTCATCGCTTCACGGCCGGCCGAAAGGCGCACATGGGACTGCGGCATCAGGATGCGCGCTACCGCCAGCATGCGGATGAAATCGAACGGGTCGATGTCCTCGGCGTTTTCCAGCGGCGTGCCGGCGACTTTTACCAGCATGTTGATCGGCACCGACTCCGGGTGCTCGGGCAGGTTGGCCAGCTGGATCAGCAGGTTGGCGCGGTCGTCGAGGGACTCGCCCATGCCGAGGATGCCGCCGGAGCAGATCTTCATTCCCGAGTCCCGCACGTAGGCCAGGGTTTGCAGGCGCTCGGCGTAGGTGCGGGTGGTGATGATCGAACCGTAGAACTCCGGCGAGGTGTCGAGGTTGTGGTTGTAGTAGTCCAGGCCGGCCTGGGCCAGCGCTTGGGTCTGGTCCTGGTCGAGGCGGCCGAGGGTCATGCAGGTTTCCAGGCCCATGGCCTTCACGCCCTTGACCATCTCCAGCACGTAGGGCATGTCTTTGGCCGACGGGTGTTTCCACGCAGCGCCCATGCAGAAGCGCGTCGAGCCGATGGCTTTGGCGCGCGCAGCCTCTTCGAGGACCTTCTGCACTTCCAGCAGCTTTTCTTTTTCGAGGCCCGTGTTGTAGTGGCCCGACTGCGGACAATATTTGCAATCTTCCGGGCAGGCACCGGTCTTGATCGACAGCAACGTCGACACCTGCACACGGTTGGCATCGAAATGCGCGCGGTGCACGGTCTGCGCCTGGAACAACAGGTCATTGAACGGCTGCACGAACAGGGCTTTGACTTCGGCTAAGGACCAATCGTGACGCAGGGTTGCAGTGGTGCTGGCGCTCATGGGCGATTCCTTGATTATGCTTGGGCTTTCGCTGTGGGAAGGGCAATACCCACAGGCACGACACGGATGCTCGGCATATTTAAGGAAGAATCATGCACTGTCAACCGAGATACAAACGCCAGGTTTACATCTGGTTAAAAAACACACAAATCTGTTTAATCTGCGATGAGGCGACCGAAACCGCCGATTGCGTGTGCAACGTCTGCGAAACCGAGCTGCCGTGGCTGATGGAACAGTGCGAAGTGTGCGCCCTGCCCTTGCCGATGGAGGGTCTGGTCTGCGGCCAATGCCAAAAATACCCGCCGGCCTTTAAACAGGTGGTCGCCCCCTGGTCCTACAGTTTCCCGGTCGACACCCTCATCAGCCGCTTCAAGCACCAGGCTCGCTGGCCGCTCGGGCATCTGCTGGGGCGTTTGCTTGCGCGCTACCTGCAACATCGCTTCGAGCAGGCCGACCTCAGCCGCCCGGACTGCCTGCTGCCCGTGCCCCTGGCCCGCAAGCGCCTGCGCGAACGTGGCTATAACCAGGCACTGATGCTGGCTCGCTGGCTCAGCGCCGAGCTGGACCTCGAATACGATGAGCACCTGTTGTTACGTCCCCATGAAACCGTGGCGCAACAAACCCTCGACGCCAAGGCTCGCAGGCGCAACCTGCTCAGCGCCTTTGCCCTGGCACCCGGCGCCCAGGTGCAGGGCCGTCACCTGGCGCTGGTGGACGATGTGCTCACCACCGGCGCCACCGCCCACAGCCTGGCGCAACTGTTGATGGAGGCCGGCGCGCGGCAGGTCGATGTGTACTGCCTGGCCCGCACGCCCAAACCAGGCGCCTGACTTGACTCCCGTGCGCCAGGGCGGCAACGTCCCTGCATCTCATCGAAGCGTATTCCCATGTCCCTGCCCACTTCCCTCAGCCAACACATCATCCGCCGCCCCCAGCGTATCGCCTTGCTGGGCCACATTGCCGAGCAGGGCTCCATCACCCGCGCCGCCAAAAGCGCCGGCCTGAGTTACAAGGCCGCCTGGGACGCGATCGATGAACTAAACAACCTGGCGCAAAAGCCGCTGGTGGAACGCAGTGTCGGCGGCAAGGGCGGCGGCGGCGCCAAGCTGACAGCCGAAGGTGAGCGTGTACTGCGCCTCTACCAACGCCTGCAAGTGTTGCAGGCCGAGGTCTTGGGGTCGGCCGAAGCCGCCAGCGATTTCAACCTGCTGGGCCGCTTGATGCTGCGCACCAGCGCCCGCAACCAATTGCACGGCCAGGTCATCGGCATCGACAGCCATGGCCGTAATGACCTGATCCACCTGCAACTGGCCGGCGGCCTGAGTTTGCATGCGCAGATCACTCACGACAGCACGCAACGACTGGAGCTGGAGAACGGCGTGGAAGTGGTCGCGCTGATCAAGGCCGGCTGGCTCGAATTGCTCGCCGCCGGGGCGCCAGCAACACCCGGACACAATTATATGAGCGGTACCGTCGACGCGATTCTCGCCGCCGAGGACGGCCCCAGCGAAGTGCGCATCGCCCTGCCCAGCGGCCAGGTTTTATGCGCCCTGGCGCAGCCTGACGCCCTTAAGGCGCTGGGCACTGCCGTAGGCAGAACCGTCCAAGTGCAATTCGCACCGAGCAATGTACTGCTGGGGACGCCGGTCTAGGCGCGCGTCCTGCTGCGCCCACCTTCAAACTGCAACAATTTCGTCACGCCCGCTCCTTATGGTGTCTGCAAAAACCGCAGGGAGCCTGACATGAGCCTATTAGAAGAAAACCAAGCCACCGACCTCGAACAGATGGTCGGCCTGACCCGCCGTCGCTTTATCGGCGCCGGAGCCCTGTGCGGTGCCGCGATGTTCCTCGGCGGCAACCTGCTGACCCGCAGCGCACTCGCCGTCAACGCCGCCTCCGCCAGCCCGTTGTTGGGCTTTGCCAGTATCGCCGCCGCCACCAGCGACGCCATAAGCCTGCCACCCGGCTATACCGCCTCGGTGCTGATCAGCTGGGGCCAGCCGCTGCACAAGAACGCGCCGGCCTTCGACCCGTCCGGCAACGGCACGGCCAAGGCCCAGGAGCAGCAGTTCGGTGACAACAACGACGGCATGAGCCTGTTCGCCTTCCCCGGCGATGACAACCGCGCGCTGTTGGCGATCAACAATGAATACACCAACTACCGCTACCTCTTCGCCCACGGCGGCGCGCCGCAATCGGCCGAAGACGTGCACAAGGCCCAGGCCAGCGAAGGTGTGTCAGTGATCGAAGTGCGGCGCCAGGGCGACACCTGGCAGTTCGTCCAGGACTCGCGTTACAACCGGCGTATCCACGGCAATTCGCCGATCCGCCTGAGCGGCCCCGCCGCTGGCCACGAATGGTTGAAAACCAGCGCCGACAAGTCCGGCAAAAAAGTCCTCGGTACCTTCCAGAACTGCGCCAACGGCAAGACCCCATGGGGCACTTACCTGACGTGCGAAGAGAACTTCACCGACTGCTTTGGTAGCAGCAACCCCCAGCAAGCGTTCGATGCCGGGCAGAAACGCTATGGCGTGGTGGCCGCCAGCAAAGAGATCAACTGGCACTTGCACGACCCGCGCTTCGACATGGCCAAGAACCCCAATGAACTCAACCGCCACGGCTGGGTCGTGGAAATCGATCCGTTCGACCCGCAATCCACCCCGGCCAAACGCACCGCCCTGGGCCGTTTCAAGCACGAGAACGCCGCCTTGGCGCAAACCCGCGACGGCCGCGCCGTGGTGTACATGGGCGACGACGAGCGCGGCGAATTTATCTACAAGTTCGTCAGCCGCGACAAGATCAACCACAAGAACCCCAAGGCCAACAAAGACCTGCTCGACCACGGCACCTTGTACGTGGCCATCTTCGATGCGGGCGACGGCAACGCCGATCATCCCAAGGGCAAAGGGCAATGGGTCGAGCTGACCCATGGCAAAAACGGCATCGACGCCAGCACCGGTTTTGCCAGCCAGGCCGAAGTACTGATCCACGCACGCCTGGCCGCCAGCGTGGTGAAAGCCACGCGCATGGACCGCCCGGAATGGATCGTGGTCAGCCCCACTGACGGCCAGGTTTATTGCACCCTGACCAACAACGCCAAGCGGGGCGAAGACGGCCAGCCAGTGGGCGGCCCTAACCCGCGCGAGAAAAACGTCTACGGCCAGATCCTGCGTTGGAAGGCCAACGCCGATGACCACGGTGCCCCGGACTTTACCTGGGACCTGTTTGTGGTCGCCGGCAACCCAGGCGTACACGCCGGCACACCCAAGGGCGGCTCGTCCAATATCAACCCGCAAAACATGTTCAACAGTCCCGATGGCCTGGGTTTCGACAAGGCCGGGCGCCTGTGGATTCTCACCGACGGCGACTACAGCAACGGCGGCGACTTCGCCGGCATGGGCAACAACCAGATGCTCTGCGCCGACCCGAGCACCGGAGAAATTCGCCGCTTCATGGTGGGGCCGGTGGCCTGTGAAGTGACGGGGATCAGCTTTTCGCCGGATCAGAAGACCCTGTTTGTGGGGATTCAGCATCCAGGTGAAACCGGCGGTTCGACTTGGCCGGAGCACCTGCCCAATGGCAAGCCGCGATCGTCGGTGATGGCGATTCGGCGGGAAGACGGCGGGGTTGTCGGCGCCTGACGGGCCGCTATCGGGGGCAAGCCCCCTCCCACATTGGTCCGCGTTCCTACAGGTTAAACGCGGTCAACTGTGGGAGGGGGCTTGCCCCCGATAGCAATCGCACAGTCACCCCCTATCTCAAGCCCGGTGCGTTACCATACCCGGCCGGACGCGGCGACCTGCTGCGCGCAGGAGTTCGTATGGCCCATCCGTTTGAAACACTCACTCCCGATCTGGTTCTCGACGCCGTCGAAAGCATCGGTTTTCTCAGCGACGCCCGCGTATTGGCGCTCAACAGCTACGAAAACCGCGTCTATCAGGTGGGCATCGAAGACTCCGAGCCGCTGATCGCCAAGTTCTATCGTCCGCAGCGCTGGACCAACGAAGCCATCCTCGAAGAACACAGCTTTACCTTCGAGCTCGCCGAGTGCGATGTGCCGGTGGTCGCGCCGATGATCCATAACGGCGAGAGCCTGTTCGAACACGCCGGTTTCCGCTTCACCCTGTTTCCTCGCCGTGGCGGCCGCGCGCCGGAGCCGGGCAACCTCGACCAGTTGTACCGCCTCGGGCAGTTGCTCGGGCGCTTGCACGCCGTCGGCGCCACCCGCCCCTTCGAACACCGCGAAGCCCTCGGGGTGAAGAACTTCGGTCACGACTCCCTCACGACCCTGCTCGAAGGCAATTTCATTCCCAAAAGCCTGCTGCCGGCCTACGAGTCCGTCGCCCGCGACCTGCTCAAGCGTGTGGAAGAGGTGTACAAGGCCACGCCGCACAAGAACATCCGCATGCACGGCGATTGCCACCCCGGCAACATGATGTGTCGCGACGAAATGTTCCACATCGTCGACCTGGATGACTGCCGCATGGGCCCGGCGGTGCAGGACCTGTGGATGATGCTCGCCGGCGACCGCCAGGAATGCCTCGGCCAGTTGTCCGAGTTGATGGACGGCTATCAGGAGTTCCACGACTTCGACCCGCGCGAACTGGCCCTGATCGAACCGTTGCGCGCCTTGCGCCTGATGCACTACAGCGCCTGGCTGGCACGACGCTGGGACGACCCGGCGTTCCCCCACAGCTTCCCGTGGTTTGGCAGCGAGCGGTATTGGGGTGACCAGGTGCTGGCATTGCGTGAGCAGCTCTCAGCCCTCAACGAAGAGCCGCTGAAACTCTTCTGATTGTTTTTAATGTGGCAGGGGGCTTGCCCCCTCCCACACAAAGCAGACCTCATTACCAATCCAGTCCCATTGGTTGACAAATATCCTTACAATCGCGCTTTGTTAGCTGCCTAAGCAAGGATTCTGCAATGCACGCCGCCAACCCCCGCAAGGGGTACATCCTGGGCCTGAGTACCTACGTCATCTGGGGTCTGTTCCCGCTCTACTTCAAAGCCATCGCCAGTGTTCCCGCCGCCGAAATCATCGTGCACCGCGTGCTGTGGTCGGCGCTGTTTGGCAGCTTGCTGTTGATGGCCTGGAAACATCCCGGCTGGTTCCGCGAACTGCGCGACAACCCCAAGCGCCTGGCGATCCTGGCCCTCAGCGGTTCGTTGATCGCCGGTAACTGGCTGACCTATGTATGGTCGGTGAACAGCGGGCGCATGCTCGAAGCCAGCCTGGGCTACTACATCAACCCGCTGGTGAATGTGCTGCTGGGCATGCTGCTGCTCGGCGAGCGGCTGCGTCGCCTGCAATGGGTGGCCGTGGGGCTGGCCGCGGTGGGTGTGGCGCAACAGGTGTGGCAGGTGGGGAGCTTGCCGTGGGTATCTTTAGTGCTGGCGCTGACCTTTGGTTTCTACGGCCTGATCCGCAAGCAGGCGCCGGTCAAGGCGCTGCCGGGGCTGGTGGTGGAAACCTGGATGCTGGTGCCGATCGCCGTGGCATGGTTGCTGTTCAATCCGTCGGCCCACAGTGCGCAACTGGCATTCTGGAGCACGTCCGAAGCCTGGTGGCTGGTAGCGGCGGGCCCGGTGACGCTGATCCCGCTGGTGTGCTTCAACGCCGCCGCACGGCATTTGCCCTACACCGCCCTGGGCTTTTTGCAGTATGTGGCGCCGACCCTGGTGCTGCTGGAAGCCGTCCTGCTGTTCGGTGAACACCTGGCGCCCAGCACCCTGCTCGCTTTCGCCTTTATCTGGGCCGGCCTGGTGGTCTATAGCGTGGACGCCTGGCTGACCGTGCGCAAACGCTGATCAAATAACGTACAAACCTGTGCAAGCCACGGCCCGCGTGGCTTGCAGACATTCACCCCAAGGTTATCCACAGCCTGGTCCCCGTCATTTGTGCACAAGCCGTTGAAACTGCTCGTTTTTTGCTCAGATAACGAAGACGGCCGGCCGACGTGGCCTGGGGCCGAGTCTCTACAGGTTATCCACAGGCCCATGCAAGATTTCCATGCATAACCTGGTGGGCAGATTATTCCTCGTTGTGCAGTTCCACCATCAGGTCGTCTGCCAAGGTTTCCAGGGATTGCTGCAAGTCATCCAGGGATAACGTCGCCGGCACCTGCAACAGCGCCTCGGCGGTAAACAGTGGGTCGCCACTCATGGGCGCTGGGCGCACATCGGTGCTCAGGCTCCCCAGGTTCACGCCCTGCTTGCTCAACAGCGCCGTGATCTCGCGCACGATGCCCGAACGGTCATTGCCCACCAGCGTCATCAGAATCGATTTGGACGCCACAGCCTGGCCAGTGCTGCCCTCCCCCACCAGCACGCGAATGCCGTGTGTGGATAAATCCTCCAGCGCATCGACCAACGCCTGACGGTTCTCCGCCGGCACGCTGACTCGCAGAATCCCGGCAAACTGGCCAGCCATGTGAGCCATGCGACTCTCGAGCCAGTTGCCACCGTGGACCGCGATGTTCTGCGCGACGCGTTCGACCAGGCCGGGTTTGTCGGCGGCGATAATAGTGAGTACAAGATGGTCCATGGCAAAGCCCTCTGGTGCTGATACCGATAGGAGCGAGAGTGCTCGCGAAGGTCGTTAACGATAGCGCGGGAATACTGACACCCAACGGCACCCTCAGGTTGTTCGCGAGCGAGCGCGCTCCTACAAGGTGGACGCCGCAGCCCATGAAAACAAATCGTGTACCATTTTTATATTTATATGGAACAATCTCATGGTTTTTTGAGAACATCCCATACCCCACTGTGACCGTACGACCAAAGTGGGTCGCTAAACGACGTATTTAGTCTAATTTTCACAACCGCAAATCATCATGTAGTATGCCCAGTCGCGCACTACATAACGTTAGGTCGATGTCTGCCAAGGCGCCAACGTATCACGATAACCCGCCAGCCCAGCCGCCTCGACGGCATGTACTGGGGGATCGGGTTCGTGGTTTAAATGGCCAGAGGCTTCATTGGTAAATTGAAAAGCTGAAAAGCGCATAAGCTCCGCAGAGTGAGGCAAGCAATGACTGAACACGTTCAAGTCGGTGGCCTGCAGGTCGCCAAAGTCCTGTTCGACTTCGTGAACAACGAAGCCATTCCCGGTACCGGCATCACTGCCGACCAGTTCTGGGCCGGCGCCGACAAGGTCATCCACGACCTGGCACCGAAGAACAAAGCCCTACTCGCCAAACGCGACGATTTCCAAGCGCGGATCGACACCTGGCACCAGACCCACGCCGGCCAGGCCCATGACCCGGTGGCCTACAAGGCCTTCCTGCAAGATATCGGATACCTGCTGCCAGAAGCCGCAGACTTCCAGGCCTCGACCCAAAACGTCGACGACGAAATCGCCCGCATGGCCGGCCCGCAGCTGGTGGTGCCGGTGATGAACGCCCGTTTCGCCCTCAACGCCTCGAATGCACGCTGGGGCTCGCTGTATGACGCGCTGTATGGCACCGATGCCATCAGCGAAGCCGACGGCGCCGAAAAGGGCAAGGGCTACAACAAGGTGCGCGGCGACAAGGTCATCGCCTTCGCCCGCGCCTTCCTCGACGAGGCTGCACCGCTCAGCGCCGGCAGCCATGTCGACTCCACCGGCTATAAAATCGCTGATGGCAAGCTGATTGTCAGCCTCAAGGGCGGCAGTAACAGCGGCCTGCGCGACGACGCGCAGTTGATCGGCTTCCAGGGCCCCGCGGCCCAGCCGATTGCGATCCTGCTGAAACACAACGGCCTGCACTTCGAAATCCAGATCGACGCCAGCACCCCAGTCGGCCAGACCGACGCTGCCGGCGTCAAAGACGTCCTGATGGAGGCCGCGCTGACCACTATCATGGACTGCGAAGACTCCGTCGCCGCCGTCGATGCCGACGACAAAGTGGTGATCTACCGCAACTGGCTCGGCCTGATGAAGGGTGACTTGGCCGAGGAAGTGGCCAAGGGTGGCAAGACCTTCACCCGCACCATGAACCCCGACCGCGTCTACACCGGCGTGGATGGCCAGGACGTGACGCTGCACGGCCGTTCGCTGCTGTTCGTGCGCAACGTGGGTCACCTGATGACCATCGACGCGATCCTCGACAAAGCGGGCAACGAAGTACCGGAAGGTATCCTCGACGGCCTGCTGACCAGCCTGGCGGCGATCCATAGCCTCAACGGCAACAGCAGCCGCAAGAACAGCCGTACCGGTTCGGTCTACATCGTGAAGCCGAAGATGCACGGCCCGGAAGAAGCCGCGTTCACCAACGAGCTGTTCGGTCGCATCGAAGACGTGCTGAACCTGCCGCGCAATACCCTCAAAGTCGGGATCATGGACGAGGAGCGCCGCACCACGGTCAACCTCAAGGCCTGTATCAAGGCCGCCAGCGAGCGCGTGGTGTTTATCAACACCGGCTTCCTCGACCGTACCGGCGACGAAATCCACACCTCCATGGAGGCCGGCGCGATGGTGCGCAAGGCCGCCATGAAAACCGAGAAGTGGATCGGCGCCTATGAAAACTGGAACGTCGATATCGGCTTGAGCACCGGCCTGCAAGGTCGTGCACAGATCGGTAAAGGCATGTGGGCAATGCCCGACCTGATGGCGGCGATGCTCGAACAGAAAATCGCCCACCCGTTGGCCGGCGCCAATACTGCTTGGGTCCCATCGCCTACCGCTGCGGCGCTGCACGCGCTGCACTACCACAAGGTCGACGTGTTCGCGCGCCAGGCCGAACTGGCCAAGCGCGAACGCGCGTCGGTGGACGATATCCTGACCATTCCCCTGGCCAAGAACACTGATTGGTCCGAGGAAGAGATCCGCAACGAACTGGATAACAACGCCCAGGGCATCCTCGGCTACGTCGTCCGCTGGATCGACCAAGGCGTTGGCTGCTCCAAAGTGCCGGACATCAACGACGTCGGCCTGATGGAAGACCGCGCCACCCTGCGCATCTCCAGCCAGCACATCGCCAACTGGCTGCGCCACGGCGTTGTGACTCAGGACCAGGTGATGGAAAGCCTCAAGCGCATGGCGCCGGTGGTGGACCGTCAGAATGCCGGGGATGCGTTGTACCGTCCGCTGGCGCCGGATTTCGATAGCAATATCGCGTTCCAGGCGGCGGTGGAATTGGTGATTGAAGGGACCAAGCAACCGAATGGTTATACCGAGCCGGTATTGCACCGCAAGCGTCGGGAGTTCAAGGCCAAAAACGGCCTGTAACCAACGCGGCCCCTGTAGGAGCGAGCTTGCTCGCGAAGAACCAACAGGCAACGCGGGCTATCTGATAACACTGCGTTTTCGTTCACGGTTTTCGCGAGCAAGCTCGCTCCTACAGGTAAAAGAAAGCCCTGATCTCGCGATCAGGGCTTTTTTTGTTTCACAGGCTTTACTGCGTCATCCCCAACTCACGCTTGACCATCTTCGCCAACTTCACGCTATCGATCGGCTTGAGCAGGAAGTCCAATACACCATCATGCATAGCATCAATCACGTCCTTGGCGTCCGCGTCCCCCGACATGATGATGATCGGCAATGCCGCGCGAGTGGATCCACGTACCTTGCGGATCAGTTCCAAGCCACTGCTGGGCTCCATGCGCAGGTCAGTGATCAACAAGCCGATGGAGCTGCTGGAGCTCAACAAGTCCCACGCCGCCTCACCGCTGTCAGCGGTCATGCAGCCAATATCATCCAGCCTCAGGATCTCCGCCAACAATTCCCGCGCGTCCTTGTCGTCGTCAACAATCAACACGCGTTGTGGCGGTAAATCAGGCTCCAGCATCACGGCGCTCAGCGCCTCGCGCTCGGCATCGCTCAAAATATCGTGGTCGGACATACGTTTCTCAGCAGTTCTATTCAACTCCCAGCACACTCGTCAGACATCTGCGGAAGGGCGATCAATGTGCACTTCGTCGGAAAGTTTGCCTAGTGGGTGTTCTACGGGGTTTGGACGATAGCCATGTAAGGTTTTTCCCTAGATTTACACCTCGTTGGTCGACCTAGACTTACGTCCAATGGGCACCCGCCGCGCAGGAGTCGACCATGCAGGACGATAACGACAAAAAAATTGCGGTCATGGTTATGAGTAAAGCTGATGCTTTCGCCCAGGCAGGAAAAACAGCGGTATTGCAGAATATCCACGGCACCCTGCAGTTCCTGCAACGCTTCCCGCCGTTCAACCAGATGGAAAACGCCCACCTGGCATTTCTGGTGGAACAGTGCCAATTGCGCTTCTACGCCCCCGGCGAGAGCATCCTCAAACCGTCGGGTGGGCCGGTCGAGCACTTCTATATTGTCAAACAGGGCCGGGTGGTCGGCGAAAGGCCCGACTCGGCCGAAACCACCTTCGAAATCACCACTGGCGAGTGCTTCCCCCTCGCCGCACTGCTTGGCGAACGAGCGACCCGCACCGAGCACAAGGCGGCCGAAGACACCTTCTGCCTGCAACTGAACAAACCGGCTTTTATCAAACTGTTCGCGCTGTCCAGCCCGTTTCGCGACTTTGCCCTGCGCGGCGTCAGCAGCCTGCTGGACCAGGTCAACCAGCAAGTGCAGCAAAAAGCCGTGGAAACCCTCGGCACCCAATATTCCCTGAACACCCGCCTGGGCGAATTGGCCATGCGCCATCCGGTCACGTGCAGCCCCGACACACCGCTACGCGAAGCGGTGACGCTGATGCATGAGCAACAGGTCGGCAGCATCGTGATCGTCGACGAGCACAAGGCGCCCTTGGGGATTTTCACCCTGCGTGACCTGCGCCAGGTGGTGGCCGACGGCACCAGCGATTTCACCCAGGGCATCAAAGGGTCTATGACCCAGGCGCCGTTCTTCTTGACGCCGGACCATAGCGCCTTCGACGCCGCCATCGCCATGACCGAGCGGCATATCGCCCATGTGTGCCTGGTGAAAGACCAGCGCCTGTGTGGGGTGGTGTCCGAGCGCGATCTGTTTTCCCTGCAACGTGTCGACCTGGTCCACCTGGCCCGCACCATTCGTAACGCGCCCCGGGTGGAGAACCTGGTGGCGATACGCGGCGAGATCGGCCAGTTGGTGGAACGCATGCTGGCCCATGGGGCATCATCCACCCAGATCACCCACATCATTACCCTGCTTAACGATCACACCGTGTGCCGGGTAATCGAGCTGACCCTCGCCGAAAAAGGCGACCCCGGCGTGCCGTTCAGTTGGCTGTGTTTCGGCAGTGAAGGCCGTCGCGAGCAGACGCTGTACACCGACCAGGACAACGGCATTCTGTTCGACGCCAAGGACGCCGCCGAAGCAGCCGAGATTCGTGGCCGCTTGTTGCCGCTGGCGCAGCAGATCAACCAGAGCCTGGCGCTGTGTGGCTTCAGCCTGTGCAAGGGCAATATCATGGCCGGCAACCCGGAGCTGTGCCTATCGCGGGCCGAATGGGCACGCCGGTTTGCCGCGTTTATCCGCGAGGCGACGCCGGAGAACCTGTTGGGCTCGAGCATCTATTTCGACCTGCGGGTGGTGTGGGGCGACGAGCAAGGCTGCGAGCAACTGCGCCAAGGCATTCTCGACCAGGTCGCGGACAACCGGCTGTTCCAGCGCATGCTCGCCGAAAACGCCTTGCGCCAACGCCCGCCGGTGGGACGTTTTCGCGAGTTCGTGCTGACGCGCAAAGGTGGCGAGAAAGCCACGCTGGACCTCAAGGTGCAGGGCCTCACGCCGTTTGTCGACGGTGCACGCCTGCTGGCCCTGGCCAACGATATCCACGCCATCAACACCCTGGAGCGTCTGCGCCAGCTGGTGGCCAAGGGCGTGATCGAACCACTGGATGGTGCCGCCTATGAAGAGGCGTACCACTTTATCCAGCAAACCCGCATGCAGCAGCACCAGTTGCAGACCCGGGAAAACCAGGCGTACTCCAACCGTGTCGACCCCGACAGCCTCAACCATCTGGACCGACGTATCCTGCGCGAATCCCTGCGCCAGGCCCAGCGCCTGCAAAGCAGCCTGACCTTGCGGTATCAACTGTGAGCCTGTTCGGTTGGCTGCGTGCGGCAAAACCCGGACTGGATGCGGCGCAACAGCGGCGCCTGGAACAGTTACCCAAACCTGCGCCGCTGGGCGACGTGTCGCTGCGTCAGCAGCGCTGGGTGGTGGTCGACCTGGAAACCAGCGGCCTGAACCTCAACCGCGACCTGGTGCTGTCGATCGGCGCCGTGGTGATCGAGGACGGCGCGGTGGATTTTTCCCAGCTGTTCGAGCGCACCCTGCAACGCACCGAGACCAAGCTCAGCCCCAGCGTACTGATCCACGGCCTTGGCCCCAGCGCTATCGCCGCCGGTAGCGACCCGGTGGAGGCGCTGCTGGATTTCATGGAGTTCGTCGGTGACAGCCCGCTGCTGGCCTTCCATGCACCGTTCGACCAACACATGCTCGGCCGCGCGCTCAAGGACAGCCTGGGTTACCGCCTGGCCCATCCGTTTCTCGACGTGGCCGACATCGCGCCGCTGCTGTGCCCCGAGGCGAACATACGCGAAGCCGGGTTGGACCATTGGCTCGAGCACTTCAACCTGCAAGTCGGTGAACGCCACCACGCCAGCGCCGATGCCCTGGCCACGGCGGAACTGATGCTGATCCTGTTCAGCCGCGCGCGCCAGCAGCAGATCGACACCCCCCAAGCATTGCAAGAGCGTTTGAGCCAATGGAAACGGCGTAAACAAGCGCCATCGTTTTAATAGCAACCGCCCGACAGACACAAATTGCGCCCGCCCCACGCCTCTGACACAATCGCGAATAATTCTCGTTAGTTTAAACTTGTTTATTCGGTGATGCCTTGTCGTCGGTCCAGTCCCCACACAGTGAGCTTGTTGGCGCGTTGTATCGCGACCATCGCAGCTGGCTGCTGGCCTGGCTGCGCCGTAACGTGGCCTGCCCGAGCCGCGCAGAAGACCTGAGCCAGGACACCTTCATGCGCCTGCTGTGCCGTGCCGAGTTGCGTGAACCCCGCGAGCCCCGGGCGTTCCTGGTGGCGATCGCCAAAGGCCTGCTGTTCGACTACTTCCGGCGCGCCGCCCTGGAGCAGGCCTACCTCACCGAACTGATGCTGATCCCGGAAAGCGAACACCCCTCGCCGGAAGCACAGCAGCTAATCCTCGAAGACCTCAAGGCCATCGACCGCCTGCTCGGCAAGCTGTCGAGCAAAGCCCGCGCCGCCTTTCTCTATAACCGCCTCGACGGCCTCGGCCACGCCGAAATCGCCCAGCGCCTCGGTGTGTCGGTACCGCGGGTGCGCCAGTACCTGGCCCAGGGCATTCGCCAGTGTTATATCGCCCTGTATGGCGAGCCGTTGTGAGCGCGATCAGTTCAAAACCGGTTTCGGCCCGTGTGCTGGATGCCGCCATTGCCTGGCAACTGTCCCTCGACTCCGGTGACGGCAGCCCGGTGGAGCAGGAAGAGTTCGCCAAATGGCTGGCCAGTGATGAAGAACATGCGCGCGCCTGGCGCCAACTGGGCATGCTTGACCAGCGTTTCAGCATGGCCTCGGGCCCGGCGCGGGCGGCGTTGCTGCAATCGCGCGAGGGCATTCGCCAGCGCGTCCGCAAACTGGGCAGCGGCCTGGCGAGTATTGCGCTGGTGTGCGGCCTGGCCTTGTTTGCCGGTGAACGCTACGTGCCGATTCACTATTGGCTGGCCGACCAACGCACCGCCACCGGTGAACAGCGCACGCTGAAACTGGCGGACGGCACGCTGATCAACCTCAATACCCACAGCGCCATTGACGTGCGTTTCGATGAACAGCGCCGGCTGATCGTGCTGCAGGAAGGCGAGATCCTCGTCGAAACCGGCCACCACGATGCGCGTCCGTTTTATGTGCAAACCCGCGACGGCAACCTGCGAGCGCTGGGTACGCGGTTTATCGTCAAGCGCGAAGACCACGCCACACGCCTGAGCGTGCTGCAATCGGCGGTCGCTGCCCAGCCCGAGGCATTGCCTCAGGAACAGATTTTCAAGCAAGGCCAGCAAGTACTGATGCGCAGCGACGGCCTCGGCCCGCTGCTGGCCGTCCCCCCCGCCACCGACGCCTGGACGCGCGGCATGCTGGTGGTCGACAACGCGCGCCTGGAAGATGTGGTGGCGGAACTGAGCCGTTATCGCCGCGGCCACCTGGGTGTGGATAAATCCGTGGCCGACCTGCGCATCACCGGCAGCTTCCCGTTGCATGACACCACCTTGGCGCTCAACGCGTTGTTGCCGACCTTGCCGGTGCAGATCGAGCAACACACGCCGTGGTGGGTGACGGTCACGGGTAAGCCTTAAGTTCTGTGTAGCTGGGCTATCGCTATCGGGGGCAAGCCCCCTCCCACATTTTGATGTGGGAATACCTTCAAATGTGGGAAGGCGCTTGCTCCCGATGAGGCCCGCAAGCACACCGCAAAAAATAGTTTCACCCGGCCCTATCACTTTTCGATTCTCGTTCGGCACCTAGGCAATTGAGAAATATTTCCATTCAGGAGCCGCCGTATGTCCCGCACGCTAGACACTTTGTTGCGCCCCAGCCTGTTAGCCGTGGCCATTGCCCTCAGCACACCGCTGGCCAGCCCTGCGCTGATCGCCGCCGAACAAACCTCCAGCCTGCGTGCCTACAACCTGCCCGCCGCGCCCTTGGCCAGCACCTTGAACCAGATCGCCAGCCAGGCCGGCCTGGCGCTGACCCTCAACCCGACGCTGGCCTCGGGCAAGACCTCGGCGCCGGTTAAAGGCCAGTTCGATGCACAGGGCGCGTTGCGCGAAGCGTTGCGTGGGACCGGGTTGCAGTTGGAGCAGAGCAGTGCCGGCACGTACACCCTGGTGGCGATTCCTGACGGTGTGGTGGCATTGCCGATGACCAACATCATCGGCCAGGGTGATGCGGAAAGTGCCTGGGGCCCCGTAGAGGGCTACGTCGCGACTCGCACTGCCGCCGGGACCAAGACCGACACCGCGCTGGTCGAAGCACCGCGCTCGATCTCCATTGCCACCCGCGAGCAAATGCAGGACCGCAACGTCCAGAACCTGGATGACGCAGTCAAGTACATGCCCGGTATTGTGTCCGCCAGCTACGGCAGCGACACCCGCTACGACTGGATGCGCGTACGCGGCTTCGAACCTACGCAATTCCTCGACGGGCTGCCCTTGCCGCGCGGCGTGTACGCCAACCCGAAAGCCGAAACCTGGAACCTCGACCGCCTCGCATTGCTGCGTGGCCCGGCCTCGTCGGTATACGGCCAAACCCCACCGGGCGGCCTGCTGGACATGGTCAGCCGCCGTCCCAGCGCAGAATCAAGCCATGCCATCCAACTGCAATACGGCAGTGACAACTACCGCCAGATCAACTTCGCCAGCACCGGCAAGATCGATGATGAAGGCCAGTTCCTCTATGGCCTCAGCGGCGTGGTGCGCGATGCCGGCACCCAGGTCGATCACATCGACAACAAGCGCTACAACATCGCGCCCAGCCTGACCTGGAACATCGACACCGATACCAAGCTGACCCTGCTGTCGCAGTTCACTCGCGACGATACCGGCACCACCAGCCAGTTCATGCCGATCCAGGGCACCAAGATCAAATCGCCGCTGGGCGAGGTCTCCCACCACAAAAACCTGGGCGACCCGGACTACGAGTTCTACGACCGCACCTACTACGCGCTGGGCTATGCCTTCGAGCATCGTTTCAACGATACCTGGCAGTTCAAGCAGAACCTGCGCTACACCAAGTCGGAGTTGTCGTTCCAGCAACTGACCGTCGGTTCCTACGCGTTCTCCCCGGCTGATGCCGCGGGCAATATCAGCCGCTCGACCACCAACGTTGACGAAAACATTGGCCAGTTCGCAGTGGATAACAATTTCCAGGCCGACTTTGCCACCGGCGACATCACCCATACCCTGCTGCTGGGCCTGGATCACCAGCGCACCGATACTTCCTATCGCGCGATATACGGCACAGCCTCGGGTATCAACATTTTCAACCCGGTCAACACCCAGCCAACCCTGCGCCCGACAGATGTCAGGCCGTTTTACGACTACAACCAGAAAACCGTGCAAACCGGCCTCTACGTGCAAGACCAGATGGCCCTGGATAAGTGGCGCCTGACCTTGGGCGGGCGTGAGGATTGGGTGCATCAGGGCACCACCTACTTCAACGATAGCGATGCGACCAACACCGACCGCATCAAACACTTCAGTGGCAACGCGGCGCTCAGCTATGTGTTCGACTCAGGGTTCGTCCCCTACGTGTCGTACGCCGAGTCATTCCAACCGGCGAGCAACGCAGATACAAACGCGCTCAAGACATTCAAACCAACGGAAGGCAAGCAATGGGAAATGGGGGTCAAGTACCAGCCGCCCGGCTCCAATACGCTGTTGAGTGCGGCGGTCTACGACCTAACCCAAAAGAATGTGCAGGTGACCACCCTCGGTGCGGGGGGCCAGCAAATCAACGACCAGACCGGTGAAGTGAAGGTCAAGGGCCTGGAGCTGGAAGCGGTGTCTGACGTAAGCGAAAACCTCAAGGTCATTGCCGCCTACACCTTGGCAAAGTCGGAGGTGCAAAAAGGTATCTACAAAGGCAACCGCCTGACATTGATGCCTAATCAACAAGCCTCGCTCTGGACTGACTACACCTGGCACAGCGGCGTACTGGACGGTTTCGGCATCGGCTTGGGCGCCCGCTACACCGGCAATACCTATGGCGACCAGGCCAACACCTGGCTGGGCAAGGCTAACGCCTACACCGTGTTCGACGGCGCGGTGCATTACGACCTCGGCCGCCTCGACAACAGCCTGAAGGGTGCGTCGGTGAAGTTGAATGCCACCAACCTGTTCAACAAGGACTACCTGTCGACCTGTGACGGCAACTACTGCTACTTCGGCGACCAACGCAGCGTCGTCGCCAGTGCCACCTACCAGTGGTAATCAGCTGAGTCAGCACCCAGGCCGCCCCTGTGGGCGGCCTGGGTGTGTCTGAAGGCTATACACATGAAAAGCAAAACCATCCGCCGCTGGTCCTTCGTCCACACCTGGAGCAGCCTGATCTGTACGGTGTTCCTGCTGTTGCTCGCCCTCACCGGCCTGCCGCTGATCTTTCACCATGAGATCGATCATCTGCTGGGCAATGAGCCGCAACTGCAAGCGATGCCCGTCGACACCCCGCAGTTGAACCTGGAACAACTGGTGGCCAAGGCCCAGGCCCATCGCCCCGGTGAAGCCCTGCAATACCTGGCCTGGGACGAAGACGACAAGAACGGCGTGATCGCGATCATGGCCGCCACCGCCGGCACCGAGCCCAACTCATCCCACACCTTCATGCTCGACGCGCGCACCGGCGAAGCCGTGGAGATGCCGTCCGCGAACGGCGGGCTGACGCTGTTCCTGCTGCGCTTGCATGTGGATATGTTCGCCGGTCTGCCGGGCAAGTGGCTGCTGGCGTTCATGGGCCTGCTGTTTGTCGTGGCCATCGTCTCGGGTACGGTGCTGTACCTGCCGTTCATGCGCCGCTTGAAGTTCGCCACCGTGCGCCAGGACAAGTCCACGCGCCTGCGCTGGCTCGACCTGCACAACCTGATCGGTGTGGTCACCCTGACCTGGGCGCTGGTGGTCGGCGTGACCGGGGTGATCAGCGCCTGTGCCGATTTGATCATCGCCGCCTGGCGTACCGACAGCCTCAGCGCAATGATCGAACCCTACAAGAACGCCCCGCCGCTGACCCAACGCGCACCGGCCACCGAGCTGCTGAAGATTGCCGCCGAGGCAGCACCGGGCATGCAGCCGGACTTTATCGCCTTCCCCGGCACGCGCTTTTCCAGCGAGCACCATTACGCGGTGTTCATGAAGGGCAGCACGCACCTGACCTCGCACCTGCTCACACCGGTACTGATCGACGCCAGCACCCTGGCTGTCACCGCCATCGCCGAACGGCCGTGGTACATGGACGCCATGGGCATGTCCCAACCGCTGCACTTTGGTGACTATGGCGGCATGCCGATGAAGGTCCTGTGGGCGGTGTTGGATGTGCTGACCGTCATCGTGCTGGGCAGTGGCATTTACCTGTGGGTCGTACGGCGCAAGGCGGGCAAGGCATGAAGCCAAGGCAGTCGAGCTTCTGGAAGGTGTTTGGCATTCCGCTGGGGATCGGCCTGCTCAGCGCCGCCGGGTTATTTGCAGCGTTGCTGGGGGATGGGGGGTGGGACTCGTTGAGTTGGGTGGGGTTGGGCATACCGGCTGCCATTGGTAGTTGGGCGTTGTTCAAGCGGCGTGGCTGAGGGCGCTATCGGGGGCAAGTCGAATCGTCGCACCGCCCCTCCCACATGCGTTCTGCGCTCGTCATGACGACTCGGTCAACTGTGAGAGGGGGCTTGCCCCCGATGAGGCCCTCAAAAACCCCCGCACTCCCCCTCGCCAGCCACCGCGCAACCCTCTAGGCTAGCCACAGCCCATTCAGAGGAATGCCCATGTCCGCTCCCAGCATGACCTTGTTCCATAACCCCGCTTCCCCGTTCGTACGCAAAGTGCGCGTGTTGCTGATCGAGACCGGCCAGCAGGACCGTGTAGCGTTGCAGGCCTGCATGCCGACACCGGTCACCCCTGACGCGCAGGTGGTACAAGGCAACCCCGTGGGCAAGATCCCGGCCCTGCGCCTGGCCGACGGCAGTGTGCTGCACGACAGCCGGGTGATCCTCGATTACCTCGACCATCAGCACGTCGGCAACCCGCTGATCCCTCGTGACGGCTCGGCCCGCTGGCGCCGCCTGACCCTGGCGTCGCTGGCCGACGGGATCATGGATGCCGCCGTGCTGGTGCGTTACGAGACCGCCCTGCGTCCAGTGGAAAAACACTGGGCGCCGTGGCTCGACGAGCAGCGCAACAAAATCCGCCGCGCCGTCGCCGAACTGGAGCAGGATGCCATCGCCGAACTGGCCAGCCACTTCGACATCGCTTCGATCAGCGTGGCCTGTGCTCTGGGCTACCTCGACTTCCGTCATCCTGACATGCACTGGCGCTCGGATAACCCCAAGCTGGCCGCCTGGTACGCCGAGGTCAGCCAGCGGCCTTCGATGCTGGAGACCCAGCCGCCGACCTGATGTTCACACCGACCCAATGGGGGAGCGGGCTTGCCCGCGATCGCGGTATGTCATTCAGCACATCTGTTTCTGAACCACCGCTATCGCGGGCAAGCCCACTCCCACATTGGACAGTGGTGGTATTGAGGAATGTGGCGATCCTTGCGGCTAACTGCGCCCCTACTTGCTGATCCTCGCGCAACCCGATCATTGCACCGCCTCCAGGTCGAACTGCAGCGGCTCGGCCGTCTTGCGCTTGCCCACGCCATACCAATCCAGTTTGCGCGTCAGCACCATCACCGTGCCCAGCAGCCCAAACAGCAGCAGCGAGCCCATCAGCAGCGCGTAATCCTCGGCACTCAACAGCCCGTACAGCAAGCCGTACAACGCCGCCAACCCCGCCGAAAACCCCAGGCCATGGGCCACGCTACGCAGCACATGGCACACATAGAAACCAATCAACAGCACGCAGGCACTTGCCGATATCAGGTACGCCAGGGCAAAGCCCAGGTGCTCGGACAATGACAACAGCAGCAAGTAGAAAAATGCCAAGGCAACACCCACCAATGCATATTGAATCGGGTGCACCGCCAGGCTCTTGAGCACTTCGAAGAGGAAGAAACCGGCAAAGGTCAGGGCGATAAACAACAGCGCGTATTTGATCGCGCGATCGCTCTTGAGGTACTGGTCCACCGGGTCGATGAAGTTCACGCCAAAGCTGCGGTTGTTGAAGTCGCTGCAGCCTTGCCCATCCAGGCAAGTTTGCAGGGCCTGTTCGAGGTTGGTGGAAAAGAACGAGGTCTGCCAGCTGGCCGTGAAGCCGTTGTCAGTCACTTCGCGCTGGGCCGGCAGGAAGTTGCCGATAAAGCTGGGGTGCGGCCAGTTGGAGGCAAGTGTCACCTGGCTGGTCTTGCCCACCGGCACCACTTGCAGTTGCTCGGTGCCTTGCAGGCGCAGGTCGAAAGCAAAGTCGATCACACCTGGCTTTTTACTCTCCTGCTCTGGCAACGTCACATGCACGCCCTCCCCCAGCCAGTCCACTTGGGAGCCCGGTTCGAATTCCAGGCGCTGGCCGCCCAGCTCCAACTTCAGCGCATTTTCGATGCCGCGAATGTCGCTGATGCCCACTGCCAGAAACGCCGCTTCAAAACGGTAATCGGCGAAGTCTTCAGTGATACCCAACTGTGCAGGCAGCTCGAAACGCCCACTGATACGGTTGTCGGCATGGAACAGCCGCGCCTGGTAAATACCCCGTGCGCGCAGTTCGGTCTGCACCTTGCCGTCGAGCTCAAAACGGTCCGGCAGGAAATACAGACGACCCCGCTCTTCACGGGTGACCTCGTAGCGCTTGTTGAGCTTTTCATTGAGTTTCCACTCGCGCACGGTCTTGCGATACGGCACCACCATCACCGGGCCGGTGAGGCGCTGGGCATAGCTGGAGCTGCGGGCGATGTCCATCAGGACGCCGTCGCGCAGTTGCTGGCGGTCGCTGATGATGCCGTTGATCATCAGCAACGGAATCAGCAACAGCAGGATCAGCAGCGCAATCGCGCCAAGTTTGAAAAGCAGGCTGCGGTTCATGGGTCTCTCCCTGTTTTGATGGGGAGAGTCTGCGCAGCCCATGTGGGCGATTTATGTGGGCAATGTGGAGACTGTGTGGAGATGCAGCACCACCTGCACGCCGCCAGGTACATTGCCGATCTGCAAGGCGCCGCCGTGCAGCTTCATCACTTCCTCGACAAAATTGAGCCCCAGGCCGGTGCTCTTGCGCCCGCTGGCCGGTCGCGGCAAGGAGTAGAAACGCTCGCTCAGGCGCGGCAAGGCGTAGTCGGGAATCGCCGCGGCCTGGTTGAACAGGCTGATCTGTACATCGTTGTGCCGGGTGTGTGCGCTGAATCTCAAGACGCCACCGGGCGGGGTGAAGTCCAGGGCATTGTCCAGCAGGTTGCCCAGGGCCTGGCGCAGCAGGAAGGGCTCGCCGAACACCTGCACATCGGCGGCAATCGTCTGTTCGACTTGCAGCCCAGCGCCTTCAATTCGCGCACACTGGGCGTTGAGTACAGCATCGACCAAGGCCGCCAGCGGGATGCTCACCTGTTCTTCCAGGCCCTGGCGCTGCTCCACCTGCGCCAGGCTCAGCAGGCGCTCGATCAACTGCTGCAAACGCGCACTTTCGCTGTCGATATTGCCGACGAAGCGCTGCTGCTGCTCACGGGTCATATCACCCTGCAACAGCTCCGCCGCGCCGCGAATTGCGGCCAACGGGCTTTTCAATTCGTGGGTCAGGGTGTGCACGTAATGCTCGACGTACGCCTTGCCCTCCAACTGCGTACGCATATGCTCCACGGCGGTGGATAACTGCTTCAGCTCGCCGCCGCGGTAATGCGGCAACTCGGCACGCCGGCCTTCGCTGACGGCTTCGGCATAGGCGGTCAGGCGCCGCAGGGCAACGCTCAACCACCACGACAACACTGCGCCCAGCAGCAAGCCGAGGATGACCAGCCCGGCGCCGTACCAGAGCAGGCGCCGCTCGGTGCGGTCGATATACGGCTGCAATGAGCTGTTGGGCTTGGCCACGGTGACCACGCCGATGATCTGGCCATTGTCGCGAATCGGCGCCCCCACGTGCATCACCGAGGAGGTGGGGTCGTCGGCTTCGCTGCGGGTGGAGCGCGCGCCGTATTCACCGCGCAGGGTCAGGTACACATCGTTCCATTTGGAGTAGTCCTGGCCCACCGCTTCGCCACTGGAGTCAAGCAACACCTTGCCCTGGGCGTCCGTCACGTAGATGCGATGGTTGACTTGGTTTTTCGGCAGACCCCAGATGGTCGCGCCGGGCTGGCGGTTGCCGTAGGCCTTGAGCAGCTCCGGCCAGTGGCTTTGGCCGAGGGTGCCATTCCTGACGTCATCGCGCAGGACTTCAGCCAGCAGGTTGGCCGTATCCACCAGGGTTTCTTCGGTGGACTGGCGCACGCCGGGGCGTATTTCCTTCATCACCGTATTGAGCACGAAGTAGCCGGTCAGGCCGATGAACAGCGCATACACCAGGAAAATCCGCAGCCCCAGGCGCATCAGCTGTGGCTCGGGCTGTAACTGTAGCCGAGGCCGCGATGGGTCTGGATCGGCTCGGCATCGGCGGCCACGCTGCGTAATTTGCTGCGCAGGCTCTTGATATGGCTGTCGATATTGCGCTCATAGCCGGCATCGGCGGGCACGCCCACCGCGTCCAGCAGTTGCTCGCGGCTGAACACGCGCTCAGGTTGCTCCAGCAGGCTTTGCAGCAGGCGAAACTCATGGCGCGTCAGGCTCAAGGGATGGCCGCGAAAGCTGATCTGCATGCGCTCCAGGTCGACCTGGAACACAGCGGGCGCCACGCCGGGGCCGACACGCTTGAGGATCGCCCGTACGCGCGCCGCCACTTCCCGCGGGCTGAACGGCTTGACCACATAATCGTCGGCACCGATCTCCAGCCCCACCACCCGATCGATCTCGCCATCCCGTGCACTGAGGAACATCACCGGCACCTCACTGAAACGGCGCAATTGCTTGCAGGTTTCAAAGCCGGTGATGTCCGGCAGGCCGATGTCGAGAATGATCAGGTCGGCCGGGGTCTGGCGTTGATGGGCCAACGCCTCCTGGCCAAGGCTCAGCCAGGTGGTGGTGAAACCCTCGCCTTGCAGGGCGAAAATCAATGTGTCGGCTATCGCCGCTTCGTCTTCGACAATCAGGATGTGGGGCATGGGTTCAAATCAGCAGTCCGGTTTGTCGGCCGTGTAACGACGGGCCGGGTTGACCGCCGCGCCGAACTCACGCAGAGCCTTGGCGCCGATCAGCAACGGGTAGTTGAAGCTGCTGCGGTCGGTGAGGTTGACCTCGACGGTACGCTTGACGTTACCCAGGCACATTTCCAGGTCGATCACCGGGCGCTTGGCCACGGTGGCTTCGTCTTTTTCGTCGTCTTCGTCGGCGCAGCTCTTGATCTTGCTGATGCGCGACACCTTGTGCTCGTAGACTTTGTTGCCGGCGTCTTTACCACCGAGGCGGAAGCGCACCCAGTCGTCGCCATCACGGGTAAACGTCTCAATGTCCCGGGCCGACAGTGAGGCGGTCAGCGCGCCGGTGTCCATCTTGGCCTTGAAGGTTTCGCCGATCTCCGGCAACTGGATGTATTCGTAGCGACCGTAAAGGGTCGGCTCGGCGGCCATGACAGGCAGGGCAGCCAGGGCGAGGGAGGCAAGAAGCAGTTTCACGAAGTGATTTCCTCGGAAAGAAGTAGGCGGATTCTAGACCGCAAAGACAGCACTTAGTTAGTCACACCCACCATAACCGGCACATTGTGAAACATTCGTACGGCCATTTGCGATTTGGCCTATAGACTCAGCTTGCTTATGATGGCCCGCCCACAAGATTCCAAGAGTTACTTATGCGCCGCCTGCTCACCGGCTGTTTGGTCACACTGCTGCTATTGCTCAACACCTTGGTGCTGTTTGGCCCACTGATGGTCTTTGCCCTGCTCAAGCTGGTGGCCCCAGGGCGGTTTCGCGACTATGCCTCATGGGCGGTGATGTGGATCGCAGAGACCTGGGCCGAGATCGACAAGCTTATTTTCTCCTTGTGCATCCCCACCCAGTGGGACATTCGCGGCGGCGACGAACTGCGCGGCGACACCAGCTACCTGGTGATCAGCAACCACCAATCCTGGGTGGACATCCCGGCGCTGATCCAGGCCCTCAACCGCCGCACGCCGTTCTTCAAATTCTTCCTGAAAAAAGAGCTGATCTGGGTACCCTTCCTCGGCCTGGCCTGGTGGGCGCTGGATTACCCGTTCATGAAGCGCTACACCAAGGCGTTCCTGGCCAGGCACCCGGAACTGGCCGGCCAGGACCTCAAGATCACCCAGCAAGCCTGCGAGCTGTTCAAGCGCCAGCCGGTGACGGTGGTCAATTACCTGGAAGGCACGCGGTTCAGCGAGGCCAAGCGCAAGCAGCAGGATTCGCCATTCACGCACTTGCTCAAGCCCAAGGCGGGCGGCGTGGCGTTTGTGCTGGCGGCCATGGGTGAACAATTGGACGCGGTGCTTGACGTAACCGTGGTCTACCCGCAGCAAAAGATTCCGGGGTTCTGGGATTTGATCAGCGGCGCGGTGCCGAAGGTGATCATTGATATCCACACCCGTGAGCTGGACCCGGCGTTGTGGCAAGGGGATTACGAGAACGATCCAGCGTTTCGCCAGAGCGTCCAGAACTGGGTGAACCAGCTCTGGAAGGAGAAGGATGCGCGCATCGCTCAACTGCGCGCAGAGCGTATTTAGCTGCCGGTTCCCCAGGCCTGGGCCAGTTTACCCAGCAGCGAGCTGTTGGCACCCTGCCCGCCCAGGTATTGCAGGATCAGCGGGGCAAACTGGCCGACCATGCCACTGTCCATGCCCAGGGCACTGAACGCGGTATTCAGGTCGTTGGTGTTCTTCACGTTACCCAGCAGGCCGTCCAGGCCGCTGGTCTTGCTGCCACCGTTCTGGCCGAGCATCCCGCTCAAGGCCCCGAGGCTGCCCAATGCATTGTTGCCCGACAGTTGGTCAAGGCCCGGCACGCTGTTACCCAGTTGCGAATAGTCGTTGCCGCTCAGTTTGTTCTTGGCCAGGCCCAGCATGGCGCCCGTACCGCCCACGGCTTGTTCGGGGGTGATGTTCAGTTGCGAGGTCAGCGTGGTCAGCAGGTCCGCCGTCTCGGACGACGGTGCGGCGGCTGCGGCCTTGTTGTTACCCCCTTGCATGCCGGAGATGGCATTGGCCGCGTCGCCAAGGCTGAACCCTGCGGCAAACACCGGGGCGGCGGCCAGGCTCATCAGGCAGGAAAGGGCAAAACCGCGTGAAATCTTCATCGAAACAACCTCTGGATGTAGGGGTAAAAGCAGGCGTTTGACTGGGTATCCGGCACATTGTTCCGAGGCGTCCCAGGAACCCAATGGCTGGGGCAGAGTCAATGAAATGACTCCAAAACCTGTCAGGAACAATTCCATGAGCGCGACCCGCCCCCCCATGATTGAGCCAAAACCACCCTTCTGGAGCCGTCCACGCCTGTTTATCGGCGTCTGCGTGGCCGTGATCGCCGGCCTCGGCGTCGCGTTCTACACCCAGGACAACGTCAAGTCCACCGCCACCCTGATCACCACCACCCAACAGCCGGCGGCGCAGATCATGGCGCACAAGGATTACCTGGAAGTGCAACCCATCGCCATCACCACACCCGCGCCGGACCAGAGCCTGGAACTGTGGGCGATTCCCAATGGCGGCAAGCCCGTGTCACTTGGGCTGTTACCGGAAGATGGCGAAGGCATCATCGGCTTGAACCCAAGGCAGCAGGCCTCGATCAGCAAGCCCGTGGAATTGATGGTGAGTGCGGAGAGCAAAGGGGGCTCGGTGAGCAAGCAACCGACGGGCCCGACCGTCTACCAAGGTGCCTTGGCCAACCGTTGAGATCCCAAACACCACAACCCAAATGTGGGAGGGAGCAAGCCCCCTCCCACATTTGGGTTTTCGTATGCCTGGGATTTATGCCGCGCTGAACAACTTATGCGGATCAATCACAAACTTCTTCGGCACGCCCGCATCGAACTCGCCATACCCACGCGGGGCGTCATCCAGGCTGATGACTTCAACCCCCACGATGTCGGCGATGTGAATGCGGTCCCACATGATCGCCTGCATCAGCTGGCGGTTGTACTTCATCACCGGGGTCTGGCCGGTATGGAAGCTGTGGGATTTGGCCCAGCCCAAACCGAAGCGGATGCTCAGGCTGCCCATTTTTGCGGCAGCGTCGACAGCACCTGGGTCTTCGGTGACATACAGGCCGGGAATGCCGATCTTGCCCGCCACGCGCACCACGCCCATCAGTGAGTTGAGCACCGTGGCAGGGGCTTCGTGCTTGACGCCGTCGTGCCCGTGGCCGCGGGCTTCGAAGCCCACGCAGTCAACGGCACAGTCCACTTCAGGCTCACCCAGCAGGGCGGCGATCTGTTCGTGCAGCGGGGTGTCGGTGGACAGGTCGACCACTTCAAACCCTTGCGCCTTGGCGTGGGCCAGGCGGATAGAGTTGACATCGCCGATAATCACCACCGCCGCGCCCAGCAGGCGCGCGGAGGCGGCGGCAGCCAGGCCGACAGGACCGGCACCGGCGATGTACACCGTGCTGCCTGGCCCCACGCCGGCGGTGACGGCGCCGTGGTAGCCGGTCGGCAGGATGTCGGAGAGGCAGGTCAGGTCGCGGATTTTCTCCATGGCCTTGTCGCGGTCCGGCAGTTTCAGCAGGTTGAAGTCGGCGTAGGGCACCAGTACGTATTCAGCCTGGCCACCGGTCCAGTCGCCCATGTCGACGTAGCCATAGGCGCCGCCGGCACGGGCCGGGTTGACGGTGAGGCACACACCGGTGTGTTGTTCTTTGCAGGAGCGGCAGCGGCCGCAAGCGACGTTGAAGGGAACGGAAACCAGGTCGCCGATCTTCAGGTTTTCGACGTCACTGCCCTTCTCGATCACTTCACCGGTGATCTCGTGACCGAGCACCAGGCCGGTCTGGGCAGTCGTGCGGCCACGCACCATGTGTTGGTCGGAGCCGCAGATGTTGGTGGAGACCACGCGCAGGATGACGCCGTGCTCAATCTTCCTGCCACGGGGGTCCTGCATTTTGGGATAGTCGATTTTCTGTACTTCGACCTTGCCGTTGCCGAGATACACGACACCACGATTACCAGACATGCTTTCACCTCGCTGTTGTTTTTATGGAACTGCGTTGCCCGTAGGGTGGGCAGCGCGTTGAGTGCTCGGGTACAGATGCTGTTTCTTGTGTTGTTTGTGAGGGCCTCATCGGGGGCAAGCCCCCTCCCACATTCGACCGCATTCCAAATGTGGGAGGGGGCTTGCCCCCGATTGGCGTCAGTCAGAGCACCACCGTCCTATTGGCGTTCAGAAACACCCGCCGCTCAATGTGATACCCCACCGCCCGGGCCAAGGTAAGCCCTTCGATATCGCGCCCCTTGGCAATCAAATCCTCGGGATAGTGGCTGTGATCCACTACCTCCACGCCCTGGGCGATGATCGGTCCTTCGTCCAGATCGTTGTTGATGTAATGCGCCGTGGCGCCGACCAATTTCACCCCCTTGTTGTACGCCTGGTGATACGGCTTGGCGCCCTTGAACCCCGGCAACAAGGAGTGATGGATATTGATCGCCTTGCCATCCAGCTTGCGGCACAGCTCCGGCGACAGCACTTGCATGTAGCGCGCAAGGATCACCAGTTCGGCGCCGGTCTCTTCGATCACTTGCCACACCTGACGCTCCTGGGACGGTTTGTCGTTCGGGTCGAGAGGGAAATGGTAGTAGGGAATCTGGTGCCAGTCGGCCAACGGTTTCAAATCAGGGTGGTTGGACACCACCGCGACCACGTCCATCGACAGTTGGCCGATCCGCTGGCGGTACAGCAGATCGTTCAGGCAGTGATCGGCCTTGGAGACCATGATCACCACTTTTGGCCGGTAGTTCGGCGCCGTCAGCTCGAAGATCATGCCAAAGGCTTCGCCGCGCGTGGCCAGGCCGGCGCGAAACGCCTGCTCGTCGAAGCCGTCGGGCTGACGGAATTCCACACGAATAAAAAATCGGCCCGAGAGGCGGTCATCGAACGAGTGGTGCTCGGTCACATAACAGCCCTGCTCGAACAGGTAGCGGGTGACCGCGTCCACCGTGCCGAGCACGCTGGGGCAGTCGGCAGTCAAAATCCATGTATCGGGTGCGCGGCTCATTACAGTTAACTCCTCATACAGCGATGCTACTTACTGTAGGAGCGAGCTTGCTGGCGAAAAATCCAAGGGCGCCGCGTTCATTCAGGATGCGCGCGTTATCGTTGACGTTTTTCGCGAGCAAGCTCGCTCCTACAGGGTCATATCAGGCTTGAACGCTCAGGCCGAATTCAGCCGAGGCGTCCTGCAACCACAGCCACCAGTAATCCGAGAAGCTGCGACGGATCACCAGCTCCCAGGTGTCTTCAGCGGTATGGCGGATCACCAGTTGCGACTTGGCGAACACCGTGCCCACCGCCTTGCCCACCGGGAAGTTATTGGGGTGCACGTCGTAGCTGGTGGACTTCATCAGCACATCACGCACGTTCGGACCGCTCAGTTCGAGGATCTGCTGGCCGCCGCTGACGTTGACGACCTGGATATGCAGGTCGCCCAACGCAGCACGTAGGTTTTGTTCGGCGGCGAATTCTTCACCGCTGGGCACGACCAGCAGCCACTCATCCGGGCCGAGCCATTGCAGGCTGGTTTCGCCTTTGACGATGACCTGCAAGGCGCCAGGCAACTCGATGCCCAGGGCTTTGTGTACGCCAGCGGCGAAGGCGGCGTCATGGCCGTCGCCACGGATGGTCAGGTGGCCGAGCAGTTTCTTTTCACGCACGGTCACGCCGGCGTTCTTGCGGCCCTTGCCGACCAGGCTGGCGAGGTCGGCATGGTGCAGCGACGACTCGGCCTTGGCGCCGGTGGTGGGGCGTTGTTGGTAAACATTGGCTGCTGTCATAAAGCACCTGTTTTGAATTCTGTGGTGACTGTTCTGGCCTCATCGGGGGCAAGCCCCCTCCCACATTTGGAATGCATTCCCTGTGGGAGGGGGCTTGCCTGCGATGCAGGCGACTCGGTCTATCAGATGTTCTGCCGCTCGCCTTTCGGGTCAAAGAACACCGAAGACACGATCTCCGCCTCGATCACACTGCCATCCGCTTGCGGCGAGAACACCCGCTCACCGATGCGCTTCAAGCCGCCCTTGACCACCGCCATCGCAAACGAATAACCCAGGGAGTTATGCGCATAGCTGGAGGTGACGTGGCCAACCATCTTCATCGGAATCGCCTGCTTCGGATCGAACACCAACTGCGCGCCTTCCGGCAGCCACACTTTTGGATCGACCGGCTTCAAGCCCACCAGTTGCTTACGCTCTTCGCGCACGCAGTCTTCACGGTTCATGCCGCGCCAGCCGATCCACGAGAACGGTTTGGTGCGGCCTACGCACCAGCCCATGTTCAGGTCGTCCGGGGTCATCGAGCCGTCAGTGTCCTGGCCAACGATGATGAAACCTTTCTCGGCACGCAGTACGTGCATGGTTTCGGTGCCGTACGGGGTCAGGTTGTACTTTTTGCCCGCCTCGACGATTTGCTCCAGCACGCCCATGGCGTAGTCGGCCTGCACGTTGACTTCGTACGACAACTCACCGGTAAACGAGATACGGAACACCCGCGCCGGCACACCGCCAACCAAGCCTTCCTTCCAGGTCATGAACGGGAAGCCGTCCTTGTCCAGGTCGATGTCGGTGACTTCCGCCAACAGCTTGCGGCTGTTGGGGCCGGACAGGGTCATGGTCGCCCAGTGGTCGGTGACCGAGGTGAAGTACACCTTCAGGTCCGGCCATTCGGTCTGCTGGTAGATTTCCAGCCACTGGAGTACGCGAGCCGCGCCGCCGGTGGTGGTGGTCATCAGGAAGTGGTTGTCGGCAAGGCAGGCGGTGACGCCGTCGTCGAATACCATGCCGTCTTCCTTGCACATCAGGCCGTAGCGCGCCTTGCCCACGTCGAGCTTGGTCCAGGCGTTGCTGTAGATGCGGTTGAGGAACTCACGCGCATCCGGGCCCTGGATGTCGATCTTGCCGAGGGTGGAGGCATCCAGCAGGCCGACGCTGTCGCGCACGGCCAGGCATTCACGTTTCACGGCGGCGTGCAGGTCTTCGCCATTGCGTGGGAAGTACCATGGGCGTTTCCACTGGCCGACATCTTCAAATTCGGCGCCGTTTTTAACGTGCCAGGCGTGCAGCGCGGTGTAGCGCACCGGCTCGAAGATATGCCCACAGTGACGGCCCGCTACCGCGCCGAAGGTCACCGGCGTGTAGTTGGGGCGGAACATGGTGGTGCCCATCTGCGGGATGGTCACGTTCAGCGAGCGCGCGGCAATCGCCAGGCCGTTGACGTTACCCAGCTTGCCCTGGTCGGTGCCGAAACCCAGCGCGGTGTAGCGCTTGACGTGCTCGACCGACTCGAAACCCTCGCGGGTAGCAAGCTCGATGGCGGCGGCGGTGACGTCGTTTTGCAGGTCGACAAATTGCTTCGGCGCCCGTGCGGTAGCTTTCTCGTGAGGCACTTGGAACAGCGCCAGGGTCGGCTCTTCAAGACGGCTCAAGGCTTTGGGCAACGTGCCTTCCACCGGGGTAAAGCCGGCTTCGCTGGCCGCGCGCACGCCGCCTTCAAAACCGTCCGCCAGGGAATCGCCAAGGCCATAGACGCCATTGATGCCACCGACGCACACGCGTTTCTGCGGTGCTTCGCCCGGTACAAAACCGAGGATGTCTTCACGCCAGGTCGGTTTGCCGCCCAGGTGCGAAGCCAAGTGGACCACCGGGCTGTAGCCGCCGGAACTGGCCACCAGGTCGCAGTCCAGCCACTCGCCGGGGCTGGTGACTTTGTGGGCTTTCACATCGATGGCAGCCACGCGAGCGGCGGTGACGTGCTTACTGCCACGGGCCTCGATCACGGCGCTGCCAGTGAGGATACGAATGCCTTTGGCGCGCGCTTCTTCCACCAGCGCGCCACGTGGGTTGTGACGGGCATCGGCCACGGCGACCACCTGCAGGCCAGCGTCAAACCAGTCCAGGGCAACGCGGTAGGCGTGATCGTTGTTGGTCGACAGCACCAGTTTCTTGCCCGGTGCCACGCCGTAGCGGCGCACGTAGGTGGAGACCGCGCCGGCGAGCATATTGCCCGGTACATCGTTGTTGCCGTACACCAGCGGACGCTCACACGCACCGGTCGCCAGGACCACACGCTTGGCACGCACACGGTGGATGCGCTGGCGCACCTGGCCAATCGGTGCACGGTCACCGAGATGGTCGGTCAGGCGCTCGTGAATGGTCAGGAAGTTATGGTCGTGGTAACCGTTGACGGTGGCGCGGGGCAGCAGCACCACGTCCGGCAGGGCTTTCAGTTCGGCGATAACGCTGGCGACCCATTCAGTGGCGGGCTTGCCGTCGAGGCTTTCGCGGGAGTCGAGCAAGGAACCGCCGAACTCTTCCTGCTCATCGGCGATGATCACGCGGGCACCGCTGCGCGCGGCGGCCAGTGCAGCCGCCAGGCCAGCAGGGCCGGCGCCGACCACCAGCACGTCGCAATGACGGTTGAAGTTGTCGTAGGTATCCGGATCGTTCTCGGTCGGCGAGCGGCCAAGGCCGGCAGCCTTGCGGATGTACTTCTCGTAGGTCATCCAGAACGATTGCGGATACATGAAGGTTTTGTAGTAGAAACCCGGCGGCATCAGCTTGCCGCCGACCTTGCCAAGAATGCCCATCATGTCGTTGTTCACGCTCGGCCAGCCGTTGGTGCTGGTGGCAACCAAACCCTGGTACAGCGCCTGTTGCGTGGCCCGCACGTTGGGAATCTGGGTGGCTTCGGTGGCACCGATCTGCAGCACCGCGTTCGGCTCTTCGGCGCCGGCGGCAAAGATGCCGCGTGGGCGCGAATACTTGAAGCTGCGGCCAATGATGTCGACGCCGTTGGCCAGCAATGCAGCGGCCAGGGTGTCGCCTTCGAAGCCTTTGTAGCTCTGGCCGTTGAAGCTGAAGGTCAGGACTTTGTTACGGTCGATCCGGCCACCGTTGGACAGGCGATTGATCTGGCTCATACCTTCTCTCCAGAAGCCTTGGCGGTGAATTGCGGCTTGCTGCCAATCTTGTAGGTTTCAAGAATTTCGTAGGTCACGGTGTCGCGGGTCGCGTTGAAATACTGGCGGCAACCGGCGGCGTGAATCCACAGTTCGTGGTGCAACCCACGCGGGTTATCGCGGAAGAACATGTAGTCGCCCCACTCTTCATCGGTGCAGGCGTTCGGGTCCAGCGGGCGCGGGATGTGCGCTTGGCCGGACGCGTGGAATTCCTCTTCGGAGCGCAGTTCGCCACAGTGAGGACAGAAGATATGCAACATAGGGAATTTCTCCTCTCAAGCGCCTTGAAAACGTAGCGAGCGAAGGCAAGACAAGGCGAAAACAGGGGAGAAAGCGGAGCTTAGTTTACTAAGTGAGCATTTCGAGCCTGTTTTCAACGCAGTATTGCCGAGCGCAGTAGTTTTCATGGCGCTTTGTTAGTGGGCGACGGCTGCAGCGCCGTGTTCGTCGATCAACGCACCGTTGTGGAAACGGTCGATGGAGAAAGGTGCAGCCAATGGGTGCATCTCACCTTTGGCCAGGCTGGCGGCAAACACGTTGCCTGAGCCTGGGGTGGCCTTGAAGCCACCGGTACCCCAACCGCAGTTGAAGAACATGTTCGGCACCGGGGTCTTGGAGATGATCGGGCAGGCATCCGGGGTAGTGTCGACGATACCGCCCCACTGGCGGTTCATGCGCACCCGCGACAGCACCGGGAACATCTCGACGATGGCCTGGATGGTGTGTTCGATCACCGGGTACGAGCCGCGCTGGCCGTAGCCGTTGTAACCGTCGATACCGGCGCCGATCACCAGGTCGCCCTTGTCGGACTGGCTGATGTAACCGTGCACGGCGTTGGACATGATCACGCTGTCGATAATCGGCTTGATCGGCTCCGACACCAACGCTTGCAGCGGGTGGGATTCGATCGGCAAACGGAAGCCGGCGAGGGACGCCATGTGCCCGGAGTTACCCGCGGTGACCACACCGACGCGCTTGGCGCCGATAAAACCCTTGTTGGTTTCCACGCCGATGCACACGCCGTTTTCCTTGCGGAAGCCGATCACTTCGGTCTGCTGGATCAAGTCCACGCCGAGGGCGTCGGCCGCACGGGCAAAGCCCCAGGCCACGGCATCGTGACGGGCCACGCCGCCGCGACGTTGCACGGTGGCGCCGAGTACCGGGTAGCGCGTGTTTTTCGAGCAATCCAGGTACGGAATCTCGTCGGCCACTTGCTTGGCATTCAGCAGCTCGCCATCCACGCCGTTAAGGCGGTTGGCGCTGACGCGACGTTCGGAATCACGGATGTCCTGCAGGGTGTGGCACAGGTTGTAGACGCCACGCTGGGAGAACATCACGTTGTAGTTCAGGTCCTGGGACAGGCCTTCCCACAGTTTCATCGCGTGTTCGTACAGGTGCGCTGACTCGTCCCACAGGTAGTTGGAGCGCACGATGGTGGTGTTGCGCGCGGTGTTACCGCCGCCCAGCCAGCCTTTCTCGACCACGGCCACGTTGGTGATGCCGTGCTCTTTGGCCAGGTAGTAGGCGGTTGCCAGACCATGCCCGCCGCCGCCGACGATGACCACGTCGTAGACCTTTTTAGGGGTCGGCGTGCGCCACATCTTCTGCCAGTTTTCGTGGTGGCTGAGTGAGTGCTTGAAGAGGCCGAAGCCCGAGTAGCGTTGCATAGTCATTACTCCAAAACCGCGCTCAGCGATAAACCGGGAAATCAGCGCACAGGGCAGACACGTGCTTGGCCACGTTGGCCTCGACGTCGGCGTCGCCGAGGTTGTCGAGGATGTCGCAGATCCAGCCGGCCAGCTCGATGCACTGCGGCACCTTGAAACCACGCGTGGTCACCGCCGGGGTGCCGATGCGCAGGCCCGAGGTCACGAACGGCGACTGCGGGTCGTTCGGTACGGCGTTCTTGTTGACGGTGATGTGGGCGCGACCGAGGGCGGCGTCCGCCTCTTTGCCGGTGAGGCCCTGACGGATCAGGCTGACCAGGAACAGGTGGTTATCGGTGCCGCCGGACACTACATCGTAGCCGCGTTTGATAAACACGCTGGCCATGGCCTGGGCATTGTCGATCACTTGTTGCTGGTAGGCCTTGAAGCCTGGCTCCTGGGCTTCCTTGAAGCACACCGCCTTGCCGGCGATCACATGCATCAGCGGGCCACCCTGGGCGCCGGGGAATACGGCAGCGTTGAGTTTCTTCTCGATTTCTTCGTTGGCCTTGGCCAGGATCAAACCGCCACGGGGACCGCGCAGGGTCTTGTGGGTGGTGGTGGTGACCACATCGGCGTACGGCAGCGGGTTCGGGTACAGGCCAGCGGCGACCAGGCCAGCAACGTGGGCCATGTCGACGAACAGCAGCGCACCGACCTTATCGGCGATCGCGCGAAAGCGTGGGAAATCCAGGGTCTTGGAGTAGGCGGAGAAACCGGCCACTACCATCTTCGGTTTGTGTTCTACGGCCAGGCGCTCGACTTCGTCGTAGTCGATCAGGCCGGTGTCGGTGTTGATACCGTACTGCACGGCGTTGTACAGCTTGCCCGAGGACGACACTTTGGCGCCGTGGGTCAGGTGGCCGCCGTGGGCCAGGCTCATGCCGAGGATGGTGTCGCCGGCGTTCAGCAGCGCCAGGTAAACCGCACTGTTGGCGGAGGAGCCGGAGTGCGGCTGTACGTTGGCGTAATCGGCGCCGAACAGCTGCTTGGCGCGCTCGATGGCGAGGGCCTCGACCTTGTCGACGTGCTCGCAACCACCGTAGTAGCGCTTGCCTGGGTAGCCTTCGGCGTATTTGTTGGTGAGGCCGCTGCCCTGGGCTTCCATGACGCGCTTGCTGGTGTAGTTCTCCGACGCGATCAGCTCGATATGATCTTCCTGACGTTGCTCCTCGGCATTCATCGCCGCCAGCAGTGCATCGTCATAACCCTGGATCTGGTCTTTCTTGCTGAACATCGCGTCTCTCCCAGCCTTTCGTATTGTTGAGGCCCGTGCACGGTGGCATAGCCCTTTGATGCGATGGTAGGGCTGGCGCAGGCAGGTCAAATGCCTACGGACGCCACGCAAAGGTGCGTTTACGACATTGCCTGCAAATGACCCTGGCCCCTGTAGGAGCGAGCTTGCTCGCGAAAAACCTGAGGGCGCGTTATTCATTCAGGCAATCCGCATAATCGTTGACGTTTTTCGCGAGCAAGCTC
>NZ_JBMDIS010000058.1:0-40059 GCF_057808775.1 Pseudomonas sp. FG86
GCTTGAACCGACGCGTTACTCCGAAATCACGTCCGTGCTGATTGCCCGAGGCCTGCTGGACCTGCCACCACCGGACTTGGTCCGAGCCACGATCACCGGGCCAGGCAGGGCCACGCTGGCGCCGCTGGATGCGCTGAATGGCAGCGACCTGGTGGTGCGCTACGTGGGGATGCTCGACACCGACTCCATCAAAGTGTTCATGCTCGGTAGGCAAGGGCAAGGCTCGCCGGACATCCCGGCCAAATTCGGCAACGAATTAGCGGGAGAGGTCGTGTTCGACATCCCCCCGCAGGCCATTGCGGCCAACATAGGCAATAGCGATCAGTTCATGACGTTCAAGTACGTGGTCACCCGCAGGGGTGAACCGTCGCCGGACTCTCAGATATTGACCGTGAGGGTGCTGCCTATTCCGTTGGATGAATTGCAGAAAACCATCATCCGTATCAACGAAGCAGATCAACAAACCCAAATACTCGACCTGGCAAAAGTGATTGACGGGGCGACCGCCCATATTGGCACCTGGCACTTTATTACCGAGTTCTGGCCGGTTTGGCTGACGTTGACAGGCAAAAAGAACGGCGTGAACTACCCGATCACCCTCCTAAACGGCAGCGGGGGTGATCGTGTCAATGGCGACTGGATAAACCAGGGTCGCTATGAACATCCGATCCTGGCCACTTACCTCAATGAATTGGACCACGCTTCGACGCTGACGATGGAGTTCTCGGCCGCGTTCAGCACCAGCCCAGAACGGGCGGATGCGATCGTGTTTCCACCGGTGATCTACTCCGTTTTAAAAGCGCCGCCGTTGAGTATTGGCACCTCGACCATGATTTTGAACGGGCGAGCCATCGTCGCTCTCGACTGGCCACGAAACGGCCAGGAATACCCGGGCAATGCCCAGATACGCATGGCAGAAGGGGGCTCGCCTCCTTACTCATACCGTTCAAGAAACCCAGGTATCGCGACGGTCAACTTAAACAACGGTAACGTCAGGGGCATGGCTAACGGAAGCACCTATATCGATGTAGAAGACAGGGCAGGCAATACCGCGTCATACCGTGTAGAGGTCAGCAACGTATGGCAACTGCGTGAAAATCGTGGAGGAATGACTTGGAGCCAGGCCGTCGCCTGGCGCAAATCACTACCTGGCGCTGTAGGTATCTATTATGCCGATGGCATATCGTTTATGCGGACCGTATACGGCTCGCCATTACCCGTTCCGTTTGACTCATTTTACTGGCTGGGGGTTGAAGAGGGCTGCGACTTCCTCACGGGCGTGTTTTGGGACTCCATGAGGCCGGATATCGTGCGGTGTATCAACAGAAATACATACGCATGGGCCTGGTGTCTGCAGCCATGACGTGCGGCCAAACGGGACGAACGTGATATGCCGGCCTGAGCGACCGCCCCTGCCATATGCTGGTGGCATGGAACTCGGCGTTGATTTGCGACATGATCCTCACCCGGCCAGTGTATTACGCGTTCAAGAACCTGCGGATGCCAACCCTGCTGCTGATCGGCACGTCCGCCACCACCGCCATCGGCAAAGACCTCGGGTCGCCGGTATTCCCCATGCAACCCTGGTGGAGTTCCCGGGGTTAGGCCATGCACCGAAAATGCACGAACCGGCCCAGTTTCACACCGCACTGTTGCAGGGCCTGAACGCCCTTTAATCCAACCTTTTTCGAGGCACTCGTGAATGTCGGTACAGATTGCAGTCATTGATGATTGGCAGAATGTGGCCCAAGGCGTGGTGGACTGGTCGGTTCTGGACAGCGTCGGCCAGGTGCACTTCCTGCACGATTATCCGGCGCAAACCACCACGATGATCGAGCGCCTGAAAGGCTTCGACGTGATCTGCGTAATGCGCGAACGCTCGACCTTCGATAAACCCCTGCTGCAAGGCCTGCCCAACCTCAAGCTGCTGGTGACCGGCGGGATGCGCAATGCCGCCATCGACATTGCTGCCGCGAAGGCCCTGGGTATCCAGGTGTGTGGCACCGACAGCTACAAGCACGCCGCGCCGGAACTGACCTGGGCGCTGATCATGGCCTCCACCCGCAACCTGCTCGCTGAAGCCAATGCCCTGCGCGCCGGCCACTGGCAAGTGGGCCTGGGCGGCGACCTGTACGGCAAGACCCTGGGTATCCTCGGCCTGGGCAGCATCGGCCAGAAAGTCGCGCAGTTCGCCCAGGTGTTCGGCATGCGGGTGATCGCCTGGAGTGAAAACCTTACGCCGCAGCGCGCCGCCGAAGCCGGGGTGACCTGGGTCAGCAAGCGCGAACTGTTCGAACAGGCCGACATCCTGACCATTCACCTGGTGCTCAGCGAACGCAGCCGCGGCTTGGTGGATGCGCAGGCGCTGGGCTGGATGAAACCGAGCGCACGGCTGGTGAACACCGCGCGCGGGCCTATCGTGGATGAGCAGGCGCTGGTGCAGGCCTTGACCGCTGGTCGCCTGGCAGGCGCTGCGCTGGATGTGTATGCCGAAGAGCCGTTGCCGGTCGATCACCCGTTCCGCCACTTGCCCAACGTACTGGCCACGCCCCATGTGGGCTATGTGAGTGAGCAGAACTATCGGCAGTTTTATCAGCAGATGATCGAAAGCATCCAGGCTTGGGCTGATGGAGTGCCCATTCGCTTACTCGGCTGACGCACCAATAAAGGGCAGCCCGCACTAATGATGTGAATACACGCTCTGTGGCGAGCTGGCTTGCCCTGCGTTGGGGCGCTAAACGGCCCTGAAAACTGGCAACAGGGTGCAAGTCGCCAAGCCGTTTGGAGCGCTTCGCACTCCGGCGCAGGGCAAGCCTGCTCGCCACGACCCGCTCACTTTCGTGCAATTGCATATGGTTACAAGTTTTTGTCCTACAAAATTCCCACATAAACCCTACAGGCTCTGGGATCTGTCCTAGACTCATGACCGATGGGTCCGTTCCAAAACAAAAACCCCGCAAAAAATCGAAACTTTACAACTCTGCCGTAGGTCCAGTTTTAAGGTGGCGCGAGCGCACGCAGTTCACAGCCGATGCCCGTCCATCCAATCTATTTCAGCTGACCGTGCATCTGGCATAAGCCTTGCCAGTTTGTATAACGCTTGTGCGCCTGGCCGCAGGATGCGGTCTTCGGAGCTGGTGGCAGCGGGCCATTAGCCGACCAACACGTGGGAGAGAATTATGATCAGTGCCGCTGTAGAGACTCAGGGAGAGCGTTTTAGTAAGCCGGCAGGGGGGCCCACCTCGTTGGCCGACCTGCCCAACACTGTGCGGCCGATCGTGAGTCAGAACCCGAACCGAAAGAAAGTCTTGTTCGTCACCTCTGAATTCGCCGACCTGGTCAAAACCGGAGGCCTGGGCGACGTTTCCGCCGCCCTGCCCCGCGCCATGGCGCACCTGCACGATGTACGGGTGCTGATCCCGGGCTACCCGCAGGTGATGGAAAGCGACAACCCGATCCATATCATCGGCGAACTCGGCGGCCACGCCGCGCTGCCGCCGTGCAAGATCGGGCGCATGGACCTCAAGGATGGCCTCGTCATCTACGTGCTGATCTGCCCCGAGCTCTACGAGCGCGAAGGCACGCCCTACGGCGCCAACAACGGCCGTGACTGGCCCGACAACCATATCCGCTTTGCCCGCCTGGGCCTGGCCGCCGCCGACATGGCCGCCAACCTCGCCCAGATCCACTGGTGCCCGGACCTGGTGCACGCCCACGACTGGCCCGCTGGCCTGGCCCCGGCCTATATGCACTGGCGTGGGTCACGCACGCCAACGCTGTTCACCATTCATAACCTGGCCTATCAAGGCGTGGTCAGCCTGGCCTCGACCCCGGAACTGGGCATTCCCCCCCATGCCCTGCAACAGGAAGGCATGGAGTTCTACGGCAAGATGTCGTTCCTCAAGGCCGGCATGGCGTACTCCAGCCATATCACCACGGTGAGCGCCACCTACGCCCAGGAAATCACCACCCCGGAATTTGGCTGCGGCCTCGACGGCTTCCTCGCCGCCAAGACCCAGCAAGGCTTACTCAGTGGTATTCCCAACGGCATCGATGAAAGCTGGGAAACCTCCACCGACACGCACCTGACCCACAACTTCAATATCGGTGACTGGGAAGGCAAGGCAATCAACGCCGCCCACGTGCGTGAGCTGTTCGGCCTGCATGACTCCACCGGCCCGCTCTTTGCCGTGGTCTCGCGCCTGGTCTACCAGAAAGGCCTGGACCTCACCGAAGCAGTGGCCAGCTTTATCGTCGAGCACGGCGGCCAGATCGCGATTATCGGGCGCGGCGAGCCGGAGGAAGAACAAGCCATGCGTGAGCTGGCGCTGCGCTTCCCTGGTCAAGTCGGTGTGCGCATTGGCTTCAACGAGACCGATGCACGCCGCATGTTCGCCGGCAGCGATTTCCTGCTGATGCCTTCACGCTATGAGCCTTGCGGCCTCAGCCAGATGTACGCCCAACGCTTCGGCTCGCTGCCGGTGGCACGCAATACCGGCGGCCTGGCGGACACCATCGAGAATGGCGTCACCGGGTTCCTGTTCAATGAGTCCACGGTGCAAAGCTATGAGGAAGCGCTGAGCCGTGCGTTCAGGGTGTTCGCCAACAAAGGCCTGCTCAATGCCATGCGCAGCCGCGCCATGACCCAACCCTTCAACTGGTGCCAGGCGGTAGAACCCTACGCCGAACTCTACGAACAACTGGTGGCCAAGGCTCTGGGGAAAACCACTAAATAATCAAGGGAGGTCTTCATAGATGCCGTTACGGACTTTGGAAACCTGGCCCCACGGCGCAATCATGTTGGACGCGCAACACACGCGTTTTGCCTTGTGGGCGCCAGACGCGTTTTATGTCAGCGTTGAATTGGAAGACGGCCGGTCCCTCGCCATGTTGCCTCAGGCAGAGGGCTGGTTCGAGATAGAGATCCAGTGCCCGGCGGGCACGCGCTACCGCTACAACATCGATGGCGAAATGGATGTTCCCGACCCTGCGTCCAGGGCGCAAGCCTCGGACGTGCACGGTTGGAGCCTGGTGGTCGACCCGCTCGCCTACCCATGGCGACACAGCCAGTGGCAAGGCCGCCCCTGGCATGAAGCGGTGATCTACGAACTGCACGTCGGCGCGATGGGTGGGTACGCCGGTGTCGAGAAACACCTGCCACGCCTGGCCGAGCTGGGCGTCACCGCAATCGAATTGATGCCTCTGGCGCAATTTCCCGGCGAGCGCAATTGGGGCTATGACGGGGTGCTGCCGTATGCACCGCACGCCGCCTACGGCTCCCCCGAACAGCTCAAGCACCTGATCGACAGCGCCCATGAACATGGCCTGGCGGTGATCCTCGACGTGGTTTACAACCACTTCGGCCCTGACGGCAATTACCTGGGCCAGTACGCCAAGGGCTTCTTCCAGCAGGATGTGCACACACCTTGGGGCGCGGGTATCGACTTCAATCGCCGCGAAGTGCGGGATTTTTTCCTCGATAACGCGCTGATGTGGCTGCTCGAATACCGCTTCGACGGCCTGCGCCTGGACGCGGTACACGCCATCGACAACCCCGGTTTCCTGCAGGAGCTGGCCCACCGCGTGCGCCAACAGGTGGACACCGGCCGGCATGTGTGGCTGGTGCTGGAAAACGAGCTCAACCAGGCCCACCTGTTGAAGCACGATTTCGACGCGCAATGGAATGATGACTTTCATAATGTGTTGCATGTGTTGCTGACCGGCGAAACCGACGCCTATTACAGCGACTTTGCCCAGGAGCCCACCGCCAAACTGGCGCGTTGTCTCAGCGAAGGCTTTATCTACCAAGGCCACACCACCCGCCACGGGCATGAGCGCGGCGAACCGAGTGGCGACTTGCCACCCACGGCCTTCGTGGCGTTCTTGCAGAACCATGACCAGATCGGCAATCGCGCCTTGGGCGAACGCTTGCATCAACTGTGCTCGCCGCAGGCGTTGCAGGCCGCCACGACCTTGTTGCTGATGTCACCGATGATCCCGCTGATGTTCATGGGCGATGAAGTCAACGCGAGCGAGCCGTTCCTGTTTTTCACCGACCACCATGGCGAACTGGCCGAAGCGGTGCGTGAGGGCCGGCGCAATGAATTCGCCGATTTCGCCGCGTTCAAGGACCCCGAACGGCGCGAACACATCCCAGATCCCAACGCGCTGCCCACCTTTGTGCAATCGGCGCCGAACCTGGTGGAAAACGAACACGCCCACTTCTACCGCCAGCTGCTGAGCCTGCGCCACCGGCATATCGTGCCGCACCTGCCGGGCAGCGTGGCCTTGGGCGCGCACGTGCTGGCAGACGGCGCCGTCAGCGCGCGCTGGCGCCTGGGCAATGGCAGCCTGTTACAGATCGATCTGAACCTGAGCCGTGCGCCCCTCGATTGCCCCGCGCCGCCGCAGCTTCTGTTCCAAACGCCCGCCCATGAAGGCCCGCACCTGGCGCCCTTCAGCGCGCGCGTCACCTTATCCCCTGTTGGAGAGCACCTTTGAGTGAAGCGAACCTGGAAATACTCGCCAGCCGAGCGGGGTTGGCCGTCGATTGGATCGACGCCAATGGCCGCCCGCAACGCGTGACAACCGACGCCTTGCGCGCGGTATTAAAAGGCCTGGGTCACCCGGCCGACAACGATGCCCAGGTCGATGCCAGCCTGCTTGAATTGGAGCAGGTGCAACAAGACAAACACTTGCCACCCCTGATGACCGTCGACAGCGGCGATGGCTTGGACCTCGGGCATTTCTTTGCGCCCGACACCCCCTGCCGCGTCCACCTGGAAGACGGCGAAACCTTGCAACTGCGCCTGGACAGCCACGCCGTGTTGCCCGGCGTGATCGCCCTCGGCTATCACCAGGTGCATATCGACGACCAGACCTTCACCCTCGCGGTGGCCCCCACTCACTGCTACAGCGTCGCCGAAGCAGTCGACACCGCCACCGCCCGCGCCTGGGGCCTGAGTGCCCAATTGTATTCTTTGCGCCGCCTCGGCGACGGTGGCTTTGGCGACACCCTGGCCCTGGAACACCTGGCCCGCTCGGCCGCCGAGCGCGGCGCCGATGCCTTGGCCATCAGCCCGATGCATGCGATGTTCAGTGCCGACCCCGAGCGCTATAGCCCGTACTCGCCCTCGAGCCGGTTATTTCTCAACAGCCTGTATGCATCGCCTGGCTGCGTCCTCGGCGAACGTGAAGTCCGTAACGCCATCGAGGCCTGTGGCCTGGCGGAGGAACTGCACGCCCTGGAACAACACACCCTGATCGATTGGCCGGCCGCCGCCAAGGCCAAGCAGCGCCTGTTGCGCGCCTTGTATGAAGACTTCCGCCACGGCCACCACCCGCAACACGCCGACTTCCTGAGCTTCCGCCAGGCTGGCGGTGAGGCCCTGGAAAACCATTGCCGCTTCGAAGCGGTGCAGGCCGTACGCGCGGCCGCGGGCGAATCACTCGACTGGCGCCACTGGCCGCAGGAATGGCGTTCGCCACAGAGCCCGGCACTGGTGCATTTCGCTGAAGAGCACGCGGCCGATATCGGCTTTTATGCGTTCAGCCAATGGCTGATCGCCCGTTGCCTGGAGCGCGCGCAACAAGCGGCACGTGGCAGCGGCATGGGTGTCGGGTTGATCGCCGACCTGGCCGTCGGCGCCGACGGCGGTGGCAGCCAGGCCTGGAGTCGCCAGGATGAGTTGCTCGCGGACCTTACCGTGGGTGCACCGCCCGACATTCTCAACCGTGCCGGGCAAGGCTGGGGGATTTCCGCATTTTCCCCCGAAGGCCTCAAGCGCAACGGCTTCCGGGCCTTTATCGAAATGCTGCGGGCCAACTTTGCGCATGCCGGCGGCTTGCGCATCGACCATGTGATGGGCCTGCAACGCCTGTGGGTGATTCCCATGGACGCCTCGCCTCGGGAAGGCGCCTACCTGTATTACCCGGTGGACGACCTGCTGCGCTTGCTCGCCCTGGAATCCCACCGCCACCAGGCCATCGTGCTCGGTGAGGACCTCGGCACCGTGCCCGACGGCCTGCGTGAAAAACTCATTGGCCGTTCGATCCTGGGCATGCGCGTGCTGTTGTTCGAACAAGGCCACGATGGCCAGTTCAAGCCGATCCTCGACTGGCCGGACAACGCGCTGGCCACCACCAGCACCCACGACTTGCCGACCCTCAATGGCTGGTGGCACAGCCGCGATATCGACTGGAACGTCCAACTGGGCCTGATCGACGCCCCCACTGTGGAGCAATGGCGCGAGCACCGCCTGCGTGAGCGCCAGGCATTGCGCCAGGCCCTGAGCCAGGACCCGCAGAATTTCATCGATGAAATCCGCAATGAGACCGACCACATGATCGACGCCAGTGTGCGCTACCTGGGGCATACCCGCGCGCCGCTGGTGTTGCTGCCGCTGGAAGATGCGCTGGGCCTTGAAGAACAAGCCAACCTGCCCGGCACCACCGATACCCACCCGAATTGGCGCCGTCGCTTGCCCGGCGAAGCCTCCAGCCTGCTCGACAATGCCGGCGCCGCCCGCCGCCTCGAACTGCTGGCCGTCGCGCGCAACCAAGCCTATGAGCGTGACCGATGAACGCACTGCCCCTGCGCGCAACCCAGCGCCTGCAATTCCATAAAGGTTTCACCCTGGACGACGCGGTGCCACTGGTGCCGTATTTTGCCCAATTGGGTATCAGCCACCTGTACGCCTCGCCGCTGCTCGCCGCCCGCGCCGGCTCGATGCACGGCTATGACGTGGTCGACCCCACCCGCGTCAACCCGGAACTGGGCGGCGAAGCGGCATTGCGCCGGCTGGTCGCCGCACTGCGTGAACATAAGATGGGGCTGATCCTCGACATCGTCTCCAACCACATGGCCGTCGGTGGCGCCGACAACCCGTGGTGGCTCGACCTGCTGGAATGGGGCCGCCTGAGCCCCTACAGCGAGTTCTTCGACATCCAGTGGCACTCGCCCGACCCGCTGCTCAAGGGCCAATTGCTCATGCCGTTTCTTGGCAGCGACTACGGCGAAGCCCTGCAAACCGGCACCCTGACCCTGCATTTTGACGCCGCCCATGGCACGTTCTACGTCGAACACTACGAGCATCGCTTTCCGGTCTGCCCACGGGATTACGCGGCGATCCTCGGCACTGATGAACTGCTCAAGCCCCTCGCCGACCGCTTCAGCGCCCTCGCCTATCAGGACGACGCCTACGCCGAAGCCGCCTGGCTCAAGCAGGCACTGGTCGAGCGTGCTACCCACGGCGCCGTACGCGAGGCCATCGAACACCGCCTGGGCGAATTCGATGGGCGCCAACCCGACGGTTTCCAGCGCCTGCATCACCTGCTCGAACAACAAGCCTACCGCCTGGCCAGCTGGCGCACCGCGGCCGACGATATCAACTGGCGGCGTTTCTTCGACGTCAACGAACTGGGCGGCCTACGCGTGGAACGCAGCGCGGTGTTCGAAGCCACCCACGGCAAGATCTTCGAGCTGATCAGCGAGGGCCTGGTGGACGGCCTGCGCATCGACCATATCGACGGCCTGGCCGATCCGCGCGGGTATTGCCGCAAATTGCGCCGGCGTGTCGATTCACTGTCGCCACAGCGCCATCTGCCGATCTTCGTGGAAAAAATCCTCGGCGAAGGCGAAACCCTGCGCGAAGACTGGCAGGTGGACGGCACCACCGGCTACGAATTCATGAACCAACTGTCGCTGCTGCAACACGACCCGCAGGGCTTCGAACCGCTGGCCGAGCTGTGGACCCGACACAGCGAACGGCCCTCAGCCTTTATCGAAGAGGCTCGGCTGGCGCGTCAGCAGATTCTCAATGGCTCCCTGGGCGGCGACTTTGAAAGCGTGGCCCAGGCCCTGTTGCAAGTGGCCCGTGACGATGTGATGACCCGCGACCTGACCCTGGGCGCCATTCGCCGCGCCTTGCAGGAACTGATCGTGCACTTCCCGGTGTACCGCACCTATATCAGCGCCCGAGGCCGCAGCGAGCGCGACGACGTCTTTTTCCAGCAGGCCCTGGCCGGTGCGCGCAGCACCTTGAGCGAGGGCGACTGGCCGGTGCTCGATCACCTGGAAAAATGGCTGGGCGGGCAACCCTGGCGCGACCGCCCCGTCGGTCGCGAGCGCAAGATACTCAAGCACGCCTGCGTGCGCTTCCAGCAACTGACCTCGCCGGCGGCCGCCAAGGCCGTGGAAGACACCGCGTTCTATCGCTCGGCGGTATTGTTGTCGCGCAACGATGTGGGCTTCAGTACCGAGCAGTTCAGCGCCACCGTGACAGACTTCCACCGCGTCAACCAACAGCGCCTGCAGACGTTCCCCGACAACCTGCTGGCCACTGCCACCCACGACCACAAGCGTGGTGAAGACAGCCGCGCACGCCTCGCGGTACTGAGCGAATGCGCACCGTGGTATGCCGGACAGGTGGAGCACTGGCGCACCCTCGCGGCGCCGTTGCGCAATGACACCAGTAGCCCGTCGGCCGGTGATGAGCTGATCCTCTATCAAGTGTTGCTCGGCAGTTGGCCTTTGGACCTGCATCTGGACGACCGTGAAGCGCTCCAGGCCTATCAACAGCGCCTGTGGCAGTGGCAACAGAAAGCCTTGCGCGAAGCCAAGCTGCAAAGCAGTTGGAGCGCCCCCAACGACACCTACGAACAAGGGGTAGAAGCGTTCCTTTCGCGCCTGCTGCTCAGCGACGACGGCCTGCCCCTGCGCACCGCCATCGCCAGTGCCGCCCAGGCCATCGCACCTGCCGGCGCGGTCAATGGGCTGGCGCAATCCTTGCTTCGCCTTACCGTGCCTGGGGTACCGGACCTGTACCAGGGTGATGAGTTCTGGGACTTCAGCCTGGTGGACCCGGACAACCGTCGCCCGGTGGATTTCAACGCGCGGCAACGTGCGCTGAATGCACCACTCGACCTCGGCGAGTTGCTGTTCAACTGGCGTGACGGGCGGGTCAAACAGGCGGTGATCGCCCAGGCGCTGGCCTTGCGCAAGGCCCACCCCGAGGTGTTTCATCAGGGCCGCTACACGCCCCTGGATGTGGTGGGCCAACACGCCGAACACGTGGTTGCATTTTGCCGCGAGCACCAGGGCAGACGCGTGCTGGTGGTGGTGCCGCGCTGGCCCCATCGCCTGCTTGAAAAGGGTGTGCACCCCCAGATCAATGCGCGGGTTTGGGGCGATACACGGGTGAAATTACCGTTCGCCGCGCCAACCGAAAACTGGAAGGGACTTTTTCATACAGTCGCAGTCACACCAGACAAGGAGCTGTTGATCAGCACTGCGCTGGGGGATTTCCCGGTCAATGTCTTTATCAATCCTGATGATCAAGAAAGCTGAAAATTTTCTGTGAGGAGCATTGTGATGAGTACTGAAGACAAACGCATTCGCGAATTGGCGCATCAAATCTGGGAGTCCGAGGGCAAGCCCCACGGTCAAGATGCACGCCACTGGGAGATGGCGCGCAAGCTGGCGGAGGCCGAAGCACTGACGCCGAGTAAACCCAAGCCGGCCGCCAAGCCCAAGACCGCGCCCAAGCCAGCGGCGAAAGCCAAGCCTGCGGCAGCGGCCCCAGGCAAACCGGCGCCCCCGGCGGCAAAAAAGCCGGCGGCGCCAAAAAAGCCCAAGCCTTAAGCCTCGTGACCTCATGAGCCACCTGCCGATACGGTCGGCAGGTGGTCATTTCACTTTCCCGATTGTCAGCTGAACCATGTCAGCACGGCCGCGTTCGGCCCGAAAAAAGACCCTTGCAGGAGCAACACAATGAGCAAAGCCGATAACCACCAAGCGGCCCCGGCCCATGAGCCATCGCGGATCCGTGAAGGTTTGCCCTTCCCTCTCGGCGCGACCTGGGATGGCCTGGGTGTCAACTTTGCCCTGTTCTCGGCCAACGCCACCAAAGTCGAGCTGTGCCTGTTCGACGATACCGGCGAAGTCGAAATCGAACGCATCGAACTGCCTGAATACACCGACGAAATCTTCCACGGCTATCTGCCCGACGCCCACCCCGGGCTGATTTACGGCTACCGCGTGTACGGTGCGTATGACCCGGCCAACGGCCATCGTTTCAACCACCACAAATTGCTGATCGACCCCTATGCCAAACAGCTGGTGGGCGAACTCAAATGGTCCGAGGCACTGTTCGGCTACACCATCGGCCACCCGGACGACGACCTCAGTTTCGACGAACGCGACAGCGCCCCCTTCGTGCCCAAATGCAAAGTCATCGACCCGGCGCACACCTGGGGCAACGACCAGCCCGTGCGTGTGCCCTGGGACCGTACGATCATTTATGAAACCCACCTGCGTGGCATCAGCATGCGCCACCCATCGGTGGGCGAGTCGGTGCGCGGTACCTGCGCCGGCCTGATGGAAGATGACGTGCTCAAGCATATCCGTCAGTTGGGCATTTCCTCGGTCGAGCTGCTGCCCGTGCACGCCTTTGTCAACGACCAGCACTTGCTGGAAAAAGGCATGACCAACTACTGGGGCTACAACAGCATCGCGTTCTTCGCCCCCGACCCACGCTACTTGGCCAGCGGCAAGATCGCCGAGTTCAAGGAGATGGTCGCGCACCTGCACGAAGCCAAGCTGGAAGTGATCCTCGACGTGGTCTACAACCACACCGCCGAAGGCAATGAGCGCGGCCCGACCCTGTCCATGCGCGGCATCGACAACGCCTCTTACTATCGCCTGATGCCCGATGACAAGCGCTTCTATATCAACGACTCCGGCACGGGCAACACCCTCGACCTGAGCCACCCGTGCGTCCTGCAGATGGTGACCGACTCGCTGCGTTATTGGGCCAACGAAATGCACGTCGACGGTTTCCGCTTCGACCTGGCGACGATCCTCGGCCGCTACCGTGACGGCTTCGACGAGCGCCACAGTTTCCTCGTCGCCTGTCGCCAGGACCCGGTCCTGCGCCAGTTGAAACTTATCGCCGAACCCTGGGACTGCGGCCCCGGCGGCTACCAGGTGGGTAACTTCCCGCCGGGCTGGGTGGAATGGAACGACCGTTTCCGCGACACCGTGCGTGCCTTCTGGAAAGGTGACGACGGCCAGCTTGCAGATTTTGCCGGGCGCATGACCGCCTCCGGCGAGATGTTCAACCATCGCGGCCGTCGCCCGTACAGCTCGGTGAACTTCATCACCGCCCATGACGGTTTCACCTTGCACGACCTGGTCTCCTACAACGACAAGCACAACGAAGACAACGACGAAAACAACCAGGACGGCACCAGCAACAACCTGTCCTGGAACCACGGCGTCGAAGGCCCCACCGACGATCCGCAAATCAATGCATTGCGCCTGCGCCAGATGCGCAACTTCTTCGCCACGCTGCTGCTGGCCCAAGGCACGCCGATGCTGGTGGCCGGAGACGAGTTCGCCCGCACCCAGCACGGCAATAACAACGCCTATTGCCAGGACAGCGAAATCGGCTGGGTCAACTGGGACCTGGACGACGACGGCAAGGCGCTGCTCAAGTTCGTCAAGCGCCTGATCAAGCTGCGAATGGCTTATCCGATCCTGCGTCGGGGTCGCTTCCTGGTGGGCGACTACAACGAAGATATCGGCGTGAAGGACGTCACCTGGCTGTCACCGGATGGCAACGAGATGACGACCGAGCAATGGGAAGACAGCCACGGTCGGTGCCTGGGTATGTTGATGGATGGTCGTGCCCAGGAAACCGGGATTCGCCGCGCGGGCGCCGATGCCACCTTGTTGCTGGTGGTCAATGCCCATCACGACATGGTCAATTTCCGCCTGCCACCGGTGCCGCAAGGCGAGTTCTGGACTTGCATGCTGGATACCAACGAGCCAGCGGTACGCGGTCAGGAGCGCTTTGAGTTCGAACACGAATACGCGGTCACCGGCCGTTCACTGTTGCTGTTTGAACTGCAGCGCGACGACGAGGTGTGACATGGATTTGCATGGACGCCTTCAAGGCTACCCAGGCTATGCGGACACGCAGGCCCTCGGCGCCGCCCTGAAGGCGCTTCAGGCAGAAGGCCTGGATCAGTTGCCGTTGCCCGGCAGCGGCCAGACCCTGGAGCGCCTCAGCGGCCTGGCGCAGGTAGCCGGGCATGACTTGCGCCTGTGCAAGTTGTTCGAAGGCCATACCGATGCCCTGGCGATTATCGCCGAACTGCGCAGCCCCTTGCCGCCCTTGGGCAGTACATGGGGCATGTGGGCAGCCGAACCGCCGACGGCCAAGGTCCGTGTGCGCCGCGATGGCTCGCGCTTGATCCTTGAAGGGCGTAAAGCCTGGTGCTCCGGCGCGGCGGTGGTCAGCCATGGGTTGCTCACCGCTTGGGATGAACAGGATCGCCAGCAGTTGGTCGCGGTGCAGATGCATCAGCCGACCGTCACCGTGACCGACGAAGGCTGGAATGCCGTGGGGATGGCGGCCACGGGCAGTGTCGAGATCCTTTTCGACAATGCCCTGGGCATCGCCGTCGGCGCACCGGGCGACTACCTGGCGCGCCCGGGTTTTTGGCACGGTGGCATCGGTATTGCCGCGTGCTGGTATGGCGCCGCACAGCGCCTGGCCGAAGTGCTGCGCGCGCAGTGCAGCAAACGCCCGGAGCCCCATGCCCTGGCCCACCTCGGCGCGGTCGACAGCGCGTTGAACAGCGCAGCCTGCGTACTGCGGGCCAGCGCCGCACAGATCGACCGGCAACCGCAGGCCGACGCCCGACAACTGGCCCAGCAAGTGCGCGCCGCCATCGAGGATACGGTTGAACAGGTGATGCGCCACGTCGGTCGCGCGACCGGTGCCGGGCCCTATTGCAAGGACCCGCACTTCGCCCAACTGATGGCGGATTTACCGGTGTTTGTGCGTCAAAGTCATGCCGAACGCGACCTGGCCGCCCTCGGCGAGCAGGTGGCGAGCGGCGCCCCAGGGAGGTGGCAGTTATGAAACCCAACCCCATTGTGGGCCAAGGCACCCCGCTGCATCAGTGGCAGGCCTCGTCCCATATGGCGCAGTTGCCCCTGATCAGCGTTGAGCAACTGGTGCCAGAGGGCCATCGCGCCGTGATCATTGCGCCGCACCCGGACGATGAAGTGCTCGGCTGCGGTGGCCTGCTGCAGGGCCTGGCCGCGCTGGGCCGGCCGATCCAACTGATCTCAGTCACCGATGGCAGCGCCAGCCACCCCGGCTCGCGGCGCTGGCCGGCGGAACGGCTGAGCGTGGTGCGCCCGCAGGAATCGGCCCAGGCCCTGCATCGCCTTGGCGTGCCGCTGCACAGTTTGAAATGGCTGCGCGCGGGCTTTGACGACAGCCGGGTCGCCGCACAGGAAGGACTGCTCGCCGCGTTCATCCAGCGCTATCTCAAGCCCAATGATGTGGTGTTCACCACTTGGCGCGAGGACGGCCATTGCGACCATGAAGCGGTCGGCCGCGCCAGCGCCAAGGCCGCCTTGGCCGTGGGGGCCCGCCTGTTCGAACTGCCCGTGTGGACCTGGCACTGGGCAACCCCCGAAGACAGCCAGGTGCCCTGGCACCGTGCCCGCAAACTGCCGCTGGTGCCCGAGGTGGTGGCGCGCAAGCGCCATGCTATCCATGCGTTTGCCAGCCAACTGGAGGGCGACCCACACATCGGCCTGCCACCGGTGTTGGCGCCCTATGTGGTGGAACGTTTGCTGCAACCCTTTGAAGTGGTGTTTGTATGAGCGTAGCAACGCCGTATTTCGATCAGTTATTTGCCGACAACGATGACCCGTGGGCCTTCCGACAGCGCTGGTATGAACGGCGCAAACGCGCGCTGACCCTGGCCGTATTGACCCGCCCACGTTACGCCTCGATCTTTGAACCCGGCTGCGCCAATGGCGAATTGAGTGCCGAACTGGCGCCGCGTTGTGATCGCCTGGTGTGCTGCGATACCGCCAGCGCCGCCGTGGCGCTGGCCAAGACCCGCCTGATGGGCTTTGCCCACGCCCACGTCGAGCAACGCCGCCTGCCGGAGCAATGGCCCAGCGGCCGCTTCGAGCTGATTGTGCTGAGCGAGCTGTGTTATTACCTCGATGCCGACGACCTGGGCCGCCTGATCGACCGCGCCCTCGCCAGCCTTACCGACAACGGCCAGTTGCTCGCCTGCCACTGGCGCCCGCGGATCGAGGGTTGCCCGCAGACCGCCGAACACGTACATGCCCTGCTCCAGGAACGCCTGGCGATGCACCCTGTGGTTCAACACCACGAAGAGGATTTCCTGCTCGACCTGTGGAGCCGCGAAGGCCATTCGGTGGCGACCCTGGAGGGGCTGCGTTAAAAAACCGATGTTACTCGATGTGAAAACCATCGATCCTTGACTATGCTGAGGAGGCCTTGCCGGCACTCCAAGGTTGGAGTGCCGAGCAATCGTTGCGGCGGAGCCTGCGGCGAATAACGAGAGTCGTCCCGACAACGGGCACGACCCGCACCAACCGACAAGGATGTGACACCCATGAAGCCCGCTTCCCTGAGCGAACTCCGTCGCGGTCCCGCGCAAATCTGGAACAGCGCGCCCCAGTTGGCGCAGATCCCCACGATTCAACTCAACTCGTTGGTACCGGCCGGTGCGCGCGTGGTGATCGTCGCGCCCCACCCTGGCGATGAAGTGCTGGGCTGCGGCGGTTTGCTGCAACGCCTGAGCATCCTCGAACACCCCCTGCAATTGATCTCCATCACCGACGGCAGCGCCAGCCATCCGGGTTCCCATGTGTGGCCCGCCAGCCGCTTGAGCGTGGTACGGCCCCAGGAAAGCGTCGAGGCGCTACGGCGCCTGGGCATGCCGCTGCACAGCCTGAAGTGGATTCGGGGCGGGTTCCGCGACACCGGCCTGGCCGATCACGAACAAGCGATGAGCCAATTTATTGCGCGCTACCTGCAACCCGGTGATGTGCTGTTCACCACCTGGCGCAACGATGGCAATGACGACCACGACGCCGTCGGCCGCGCCAGTGCCAAGGCGTGCAGCCTGGTCGGTGCGCGCCTGTACGAGCTGCCGATCTGGGCGTGGCACTGGCCGGCGCGGGAAAGCTCGATGATCCCCTGGCAGCGCGCGCGCAAGGTGCGCCTGGACACCTGGAGCGTCGCGCGTAAATTGCACGCCGTCCACGCCTTCGCCAGCCAGTTGGTCGGTGACCCGGACATTGGCCTGGCACCCATGCTGGCCCAGGTGCTGCTGGAACGTATTCGCGATCCTTATGAGATCGTGTTGATCTAGCCTTCGACTCGTCTGTACCTGTTATTTCTGACAGTAGCGGCCTACGCAATGTGCGTCTAAGGTGCAAAAAGCCCTGCACCGGTTGAGGTGCAGTCGAGAAAACCATGCCAACCCTTTGCATTGGCCGGTGTTTTCAGATGCAGGTAAGCCGCAGTCCCTGATCCGTATCGCGTTCGTTGTTGCCATGGTTCGGACCGCACCTGGATACCAGGTGCGTGAACAACATGCCTCTGCTGCGAGGACGAATCATGCGCACACCCACTCCTGCTTGGCTGTACGCGGGCATCCTGTCATTGATGGTTCTGACGACCTGGCCGCTTCTCTCCCAGGCGGCGTGTACGATCAACATCACCTCCGGCGACGACACCTCCACCTGCGACAGCGGCACCGCGCCGGGCTTCACCGACAACGCGGGCAACAACACCCTCGACATCCGTGACAGCGGAAGGATCACCGGCAACGTCACCTTCGGTGCGGGTAACGATCTCGTGGATGTGAATGGGGCGACGGCAGGAATCGACGGCGCACTGAATCAGGGCGACGGGAGCAATATCTTTCGGCTTAACCTGGGAACTGTCGGTTCGGTAACCCAGGGCTCAGGCACGGATATCGTACAGATCAGCGGTGGCCAGGCCGGTGCGATCAGCCAGGGAGGCGGGGTCGACAGCTATGCCCAAAGCGGTGGGACCGTTGATTCCGTGTCCCAGGGTGACGGCCATGACCGATTTACCATGAGTGGCGGCACGATTATCGGGATCTTCGATGACGGCGACGACGCGCTGATGACCGGCGGGAAGATCGGTTCGGTCAACATGCGGCTGGACAATAACGTGTTTGATATGTACGACGGCACGATCGTCAATAACCTGTCTACGGGCTTTGGCCTGGACCGAATTTACATCCGCGGCGGTCACGTCGGTGGCACGATCAGCCTGGGCGACGGTGATGATTTACTCGAAGTTTCAGGTGGCGAGGTGGGTACAAATGCCGGTGCGGAAATTCGCATGGGCAACGGCAATGACACCGTACTCTGGACCAGCCCAGGCATCATCCACGCCGCAATACGGATGTCCGCCGGTGACGACAAGGTGGTACTGACGGGCCTTACGGAAACAACGTTATCCTTTACGCCGCAGATCGACGGTGGGCCAGGTAACGACACGCTGAATTTCGTTGCAACACAATCAGCCACCCCGTCGCGTTATTTCCAATGGGAGAACGTTAATCTCACCAACGCCTCGCGGTTGACCCTGGGCACTGACCAATTAGTCCTCGGCGACCAGCTGAGCCTGACCGGAACCCTGAATATCGATCCTACCAGCACGCTGTCAGCCACCGCGGGGGCAATAACGCCTTACACCGCCGGCCAACGGGTGAACCTGAACAACAGCGGCCTGATCGACATGACCACCGGTAGCACCAGCGCCACCGACACCCTGACAGTCCACGGCAACTACAACAGCACCGGCGGCCAACTCGCGCTGCAAAGTGTGTTGGGCAGTGATGGCTCGCCCAGTGACAAGCTGGTGATCAGCCAGGGGGCAATCCAGGGCACCACCGCCCTGCGCGTCAGCAACCTCGGCGGAGCCGGCGCCGAGACCTTGCAGGACGGTATCCAGGTCGTTCAGGCGCTCAACGGTGCAACCGGCAACGCCAGCAGCTTCTCCCTGGCCGCCCCGGTATCGGCGGGAGCCTATGAATACTTTCTGTTCAAGGGCGGTGTCACAGCGGGCACGGCTGAACACTACTACCTGCGCTCCACGATACCGGTGCCCACGCTACCGGGCCCCGAAACCCCCGTGACGCCTTTGCCTGAGCCGGTGGAAGGCAGCCCGGAACTGCCGACCAACCCAGGTATTGAACCCATCCCGATCTTCCGTCCTGAAGTACCGATTTACGCAGCCCTTTTCCCCGCTGCTCAGCAAGTCGTCCAGGCCATGCTGTCGACGTTCCACGAACGCATGGGCGACCAGCGCCCGCAGCAGGTCGATGCGTCGACGGCCGGTTGGGGCCGGGCCTATGGCAACAGCAGCCGCCAGAGTTTCGCCGGTACCGTGAGCCCGACGCTGAACAGCTCGGTGACGGGCTACCAGGTGGGTAGCGATGTGCTCTCCCTCACCAGCGACAACGGCCAGGTGCAGCACGCCGGGTTCTTCGTCGGCCACAGCAGGCTCAAAGGCGACATCAAGGGCTTCAACCTCGGCTGGCAGGACAAAGAGGCCGGCAACACCACCTTGCGCGGGGATAGCCTGGGGGTTTACTGGACGTTGATCGGCGCCAACCAGGCCTACCTCGACCTGGTCCTGATGGGCACCCGTTTCAGCGGCAACAACGAGTCGGACCGTGGCGTGAAGATGAAAACCCGCGGCCACAACGTCACGGCCTCGGCCGAAGTGGGCTGGCCGTTCCCACTGACGCGCAACTGGGTGGTGGAACCCGAAGCCCAAGTGATCGTCGGCACAACCCACCTGGACAGCCAGAATGACGGAATTTCCGACGTGTCCTACAACGCCGATACCAACCTCACTACGCGCCTGGGTGTGCGCCTGCGCGGCGACTACCAGGCCAGCGGAATGCCCTTGCAGCCCTATGCACGGGCCAATATCTGGCATACCTCCGCCGGGCAGAACACCGTCACCTTCAACGGGGTGACCGATATCGACACCGAGCAGAAGTCCACCACCCTGGGCCTCAGTGTCGGCGCCACGCTGCAAGTGGCCAAGGGCATCAGCCTGTACGGCGAAGCCGGCTACAACCGCAACCTGGACAGCAACGCCTTTAACGGCCGCCAAGGCACCGTGGGGCTGAGAATGGAATTCTGACGTCGCCTGTGTATCGCAGTGTGTACAGCAGCCACTGCGATACATAGCGTTTAACCCGGCGTCGGTGCTGAAACAGTCGGGATACAGCAGCACGATCAACTGTGAGCCATACGCACACCAAGCCGTAGGAGGCTCACCATGCACACGCCGCTGACTCGTCGTTTCAAGCACCCGCCCCTGATTTTGGCCTTTGCCCTGTTGCCGTTGGCTGGCATGGGCATGGCCCACGCCAAAATGCCCGAGCCCCAGGCGCAGGCCTCGTCGGCCATTCGCCCCTCCGGCTTGGGCGCCCTCAAGCACATCAAGGCTGGCCTGCTCGATGTGGCGTATGCCGACGTCGGGCCGGCCGATGGGCCGGCGGTGATTCTGCTGCATGGCTGGCCGTACGATATCGATAGCTACGCCGAGGTCGCGCCGCCGGCTACCAGCAAAACACCCACGACTTTGCCAAGCTGATCTGGCAATTGGCTTCGCCGCAATGGAGGTTTGATGACAGTACTTTCGCGCGCAGCGCCAAAGGCCTGGACAACCCGGACCACGTCGCCATCACCGTGTTCAACTACCGCTGGCGCCTGGGCCTGGTGCAGGGCGAAGCCCAATACGCTGCACTGGAACAAGCACTCTCCCGGGCGCCCTCCATCAGCGTACCGACCATCACCCTCGAAGGCGACGCCAACGGCGCGCCCCATCCACAGCCTGAGGACTATGCCAAGCGCTTTACCGGCAACTACCAATTCCGCCTGATCAGCGGTGGCATCGGCCACAACCTGCCCCAGGAAGCTCCTGAGGCGTTTGCCCAGGCGGTGGTGGATGCAGACCATCTGTGACGTGAGCGCGTAGGCCCTATTGGCGTTGTTGATGCCATCGCAGCCAGGTGAAGGCTCGACAGCGCCTACGGTCGATCTTCAGTCGCACGAAAAATGGGCCGGACTTGATGACGCTCACCGCGCATGCGTAACAGCTGATAGACGACCCCAAGCCAGATAAACCACACCGGCATCACGCACAACGCCAGGCGTGTATCTGGCCGCAACGCCAGCAGGCCCAACACAAAGGCAAGAAAGCCGAGAGAGAACCACGCCATCGGAACACCGCCGGGCATCTTGTAGGTAGATTGCGCATGCAGGTCCGGGCGTTTTTTGCGATAGGCGATGTAGGACGCAAGGATAGTCGACCACGTGAAGATCACCAGGATCGCCGAGACGGTCGACACAATAGTGAAAGCCGTCATGACTTCCGGTACTACAAATAACAAGACCAATCCCAGCAGCATCAGCACGGTGGTAAATGCCAGGCTGATAAATGGCACGCTGCTGTTGGACAAGCGCCGGAAGATGCTCGGTGCGTCGCCCAAGTCCGCTAGGCCAAACAACATGCGGCTGGCGGAAAACACCCCGCTGTTGGCCGAGGAGGCGGCCGAAGTCAGCACGACGAAGTTGACGATGCCCGCCGCTGCCGGGAAACCCGCCACCAGGAACAACTCCACAAATGGGCTTTTGCTCGGCGACACCTGCTGCCACGACGTCACCGCAATGATGCAGGCCAGCGCCAAGACATAGAACAGGATGATGCGCAACGGGATCGAGTTGATCGCCTTGGGCAAGGTCTTCTCCGGTGCGCGGGTTTCGGCGGCCGCGGTGCCGATCAGCTCGGTACCCGCGAAAGAAAAGATCGCCATCTGGAAGCCGGCAAAAAAACCGAACAAACCATTGGGGAACACCGCCTGTTGATCCAACAAATGCGTCAACGACGCGGCAACACCCGTTGGCGAGACAAACGAGCTGGCGATCAGCACCAGACTGACGGCAATCAACGTCACCACGGCGATAATCTTGATGATTGCGAACCAGAACTCCACCTCGCCAAACAGCCTGACCGTCAGCACATTCAACGCAAACAGCGTGAGCAGCATCCCTACCGCTGGCATCCAAGCCGGCACATCCGGGAACCAGTACTGGAAAAACCCGGCAACCACCACCGCATCCCCCACCACTGCCACGCTCCAGCTCAGCCAGTATGACCAACCGAGAAAGAACGCGGCACGCGGCCCCAGATACGCGCCGGCAAAGTCGGCGAAACTTTTGAAGTCAAGGTTGGACAGCAGCAGCTCGCCCATGGCGCGCATGACGAAATACACGAAAAGGCCAATGATCATGTAGATCAGGATGATCGAGGTGCCGGAGAGCGCGATGATCTTGCCTGAGCCCATGAATAGCCCTGTGCCGATCGCACCGCCCATGGCCATCAGCTGGATATGACGGTTGCTCAAGGTGCGTTGCAACGCGGGCTTTTTACACAGTCCGGGCGTGGTTGTTTTCATCACAAAACCTCTTGTTATGTTTTTGAGTTTTGGCAGAAAAAAGAGTCGAGCGTTGTTTGTTATTGGAATCAGGCGGTCTTGCTTTCGAAACCCTGCAGCACGTTGACCGCATTGATGCCGATCTCATCGACCATATAGCCGCCTTCCATTACAAACAGGGTCGGCACGCCCACGCTCGCGATGATCTCGCCCATGCCAAGGAAGTCTTCGCTGTCGAGGAGGAAATGGCTGATGGGATCGTCCTTGAAGGTATCGACACCGAGGGAGATCACCAGCACTTCGGGTGCGAACGCACACAACTGACGACACGCATCGGTCAGGGCGGCTTTGTAGCCGTCCCACTCAGTGTGTTTGGGCAACGGGTAGTTCAAGTTGAAGCCTTCCCCCGCACCGATACCGCGTTCGCCACGAGCTCCGGAAAAGAACGGGTAAGACACTGCCGGGTCACCATGCAGGGAGATGAACAAAACGTCCGGGCGGTCATAGAAAATATTCTGCGTACCGTTGCCATGGTGGAAATCCACGTCCAGCACCGCCACGCGCCGGGCGCCCTGAGTGATCGCCTGTTGCGCTGCGATGGCCGCGTTGTTGAGGTAGCAATAACCGCCCATGTACTCACGGGCCGCGTGATGGCCCGGTGGGCGACACAAGGCAAACGCGCTGTGATGGCCTTCATCGATCAGGGCCAGACCGGTCAGGGCGATATCCGCGCTGGTCTTCACCGCCGCCCATGTGGTGCCTGTGATCGGCGAACCGGCGTCCATCGCGTAGAAGCCCAGCTTGCCGTCGATAAAATCCGGCATCGGGGCATTGGCCAGGTCTCGCACCGGCCACACCAGCGGCAATGCGTCATGGCTACGGCCAGTGGCCGTCCATTCAGCCCAAGCGGTTTCGAGGAAAAACACATAACGTTCGCTATGGGCATTGACGTAGCAGGCTCGGTCGAAGCCGCGCGGCACAATGATATCGCCGAGCCCAACATGCTTGACGCGGTCGCGAACGGTGTCGGCACGGCTCGGCTGTTCGAATGAGGGCTTGAGCACGCCATCTTTCAATTCGGTGCCATGGTGTAAACGGTGGGTTTCACTAAATACAGTCAACATTGATGGATCTCCGCCGGTAAAAGACAGGCTCCATTTTGTTCCGGTGACGTCGGGCTTTCTTTGCTTTTATTTCTGTCGCTGTTAGCTTTATCGGGAATATTTACCCCGCAGGCGCCACAGAATGAAAAATAAAACCAATCAAGTCGTTCTCGACGACACCGATCTCGCCATCCTCGCCCTGCTGCAGGAAGACGCGAGCATTTCCAACGCCCAGTTAAGCGAACGTCTGTCCCTGAGCCTCACGCCCTGCTGGCGCCGACGTAAACGCCTGGAAGAAGAAGGTGTGATCAAGGACTATCAGGCCAACCTTGATCGCAAGATGCTCGGCCTGGACATCATGGCGTTTGTCCATGTGCGCTTTGCCATCCATACCGACCATGCGCCCGACGCATTTGAAGCCGTGGTCAAACAGCTGCCTGAGGTGTTGGCATGCCACAAGATCACCGGCGACGCGGACTATCTGTTGCAGGTGCTGGCAGAAGACCTGGACAGCTATAGCGAGTTTGTCGAGAGCGTGCTGCGGCGGCAGTTGGGGATTGCGTCGATACAATCGAGCCTGGCGTTGCGGGAGGTCAAAGCGACGAGTCGGGTGGCGATAGCACGTCGATCCCAAAGCTGAGCGCAGCTACGGCCTGACGGCCAAGTACACGTTCTGAATGCGCGGGGCGCCGGTTTCGGCCGCGAGACCTGCACGGCCACGAAGTTGAAATCGGCGAACCGATCAAGCTGTAGGAATATTTACCTCGGTATCAGATACGTTACACTCGCCGCCTTAAACATCCGCCAGGGAGGCAACCATGAGCGTTCGCGGTCACGATCGACAGATCGACAATATCGAATTCAATGTGGCCAACATTGCCCACAGCAAAGCGTTCTACGGCGAAGCGTTCGGCTGGACCTTCGTCGACTACGGCCCGACGTACACCGAATTCAGCGATGGCCGCTTGACGGGCGGTTTCACCACCGGCGAGCCCGTTCGCCCGGGCGGCCCCTTGATCATTTTGTACGCCGATGACCTCGATGACACCCAGCGACGGCTTGAAGCCGTGGGCGCCGTCATCACCCGTGCGACCTTCTCGTTCCCAGGCGGCAGCAGGTTCCACTTCACGGATCTCGACGGCTATGAACTGGCCGTCTGGACCGCTCAGCCATAAATCCCCGCTTGGATGCGCGCGACATTCCCGTACAAGGGGGTCGCGTCGTCATCCGTTGAACATCGACTTTTCTCCATCAGATGAATGCAGGCTGTGTAAATGCGCAAGATTGCCCTCCCGTTTTTGATGCTGTTGCTGTGCCTGCACGGCTGTGCCGAAATGCCCGCCTACTCGAATGTCACCGCCAGCGACGCGAGCGATGAGTCGCGCTATACCGTCGTCGAAACCGACACTTATGCGGGGCGGCCTCAACGACACCTGCTGGATGACCAAGCCGACCTGAACATCATCAGGGTCAACGATAAGAAGGTCGGGAACATCCCCTTCTCCACGTACTACTACAGGAACGACTCGCCCCAGCGCGCCATCCTTATACCCGGCAAATACAAGATCCAGCTGGAATACCGCTTGCCTCGGTACTTCATGTTTGCAGAACTGGATTTTGAGGGTAAACCCGGCCAGAAGATCATCGCCCGCTCGGAGTACATTGGGCTGAATCGAATCAAAGTCTGGTTGGAAGATGCCGCGACCGGTGAGGTGGTCAGCCAGCGGGCGAAGTATTAAAGCCGCCCTCGACGCCTCCCTCTCATCAGAGGCGCACGGTTCACTTATCGCAGCGAGCAAACTCGTCCTCGGGTGGCGGAACGCGAAATGACAAATAAAACGGCACGTCACAGCTTGGCCAGGCATCAGCACTGGCTGTCCGCACTGTCCTGTACGGTATTGATGCTGGAGGGGGATATGTCTGTGGCGGATCGAGTCCGGCGGGTATTGAGCACGCTCGACGGACTGAAGCGCCCGCCGTCAGTCACGTGAAAGGGCGTGATAGGCGCTCAGTCTTTAACCTCGGGCAAAGCGTCGCGCTTGGCGAAGATGCCTGCCATTTCCGCCGCGTTCTCAGTGCCCCAGGTACACAGCGGCACGATCGCCTCAGCCAGGCTGCGACCCAGCGGCGTCAGCGTGTAGTCCACGCGCGGCGGCACTTCTTTGTAATCGGTCCGCGCCAGCACGTGGTCGGCTTCCAGATCCTTCAATTGCTGGATCAGCACCTTGTCGCTGACGCCTGGGATCAAACGCTTGAGCTCGCCGTAGCGCTTCGGGCCGTCGCGTAGGAAAAACAAGACCAGCGGTTTCCACTTGCCCGAGATGATGCGCAGCGTGGCGTTGAGCCCGCAACCGGTACCGCAAATTTCAGAATTCCTGGTCATTTTTTGATACTTACCAAAAGGTGCATACTTGTCCTTAGGTTATTAGCACCGCATCCTCGTCTCAAGCAAGCGATTTCCTGCTTGGGTACAACTCCAACGAAGGATGCACGTCATGACCAGATTGAATGGAAAGACCGCCGTGATCACCGGCGGCGCTACCGGCATCGGCCTCGCCGCGGCAAAACGCTTCATCGAGGAAGGCGCGTTCGTCTTCATCTTCGGCCGCCGGCAACAAGCGCTCGACGCCGCCGTGGCCGAGCTAGGCCCCAACGCCCGTGCGGTGAAAGGCTCGGTCTCTGATCAGGCCGACCTGGACCGGCTCTACGCAGCGGTGAAGGCCGAGCGTGGCACCCTCGACATCGTCTTCGCCAATGCCGGGGCGGGAAGCCCGCTTGCGCTCGGCACAATCACCGCCGAGCACATTGACGAAGTCTTCGACACCAACGTGAAGGGCTTGATCTTCACGGTGCAGAAGGCGCTGCCGCTGATGGGCCAGGGCGGTTCGATCATCCTCACCGGATCGAGCGCCGGCACCACCGGCGCCCCGGCATTCAGTGCCTACAGCGCGAGCAAGGCGGCCGTACGCAACCTCGCGCGCAGCTGGGCGCAAGACCTGAAGGACACCGGCATCCGAGTCAACGTGCTGTCGCCCGGGCCAACGGCGACCGAACTCGCGAAGGCAGCGCTAGGTGAAGAAGGCATGAAAGTCTTCGCCTCGATGAATCCGCTCCAGCGCATGGCCGATCCAGTGGAGATCGGCGCGGTGGCTGCCTTTCTCGCATCGCACGACAGCAGCTTCATGACCGCCAGCGAGGTCGCCGTCGACGGCGGCCTGGCCCAAATCTGACCTGCTACGCCCGGCCGCTCACTCGATTCGATATTCGCAGCGGCTGGGCGTGGTACACCTGAGGAGAAACGCTATGAGCTACGCAATTATCGGCTTCGGCAAGCTCGGCCAAGCGCTTGCCAAGGCCTTTGCCCGAAGCGGCATCGACGTATCCGTTGCGACCACTCGCGCCCCGGCAAGCTTTGCATCCCTGGCTGCCGCGATCGGCCCCCAGATCACGCCCACAACGCTGGCGGAGGCCGTCAAGGCGGACATCCTCTTTTTGGCGGTCCGGTACGAGTCGCACGGAGATGTTGCACAGGCGCTGCCGACCTGGACGGGAAAGATCATCATCGACGTGACCAATGCTTACGGCGTGCCCCCAGAAACACTGGGAGGACAGCCCTCTTCCGAGGTCATCGCGCAGGCCTTCACGGGGGCCAGACTGGTTAAGGGTTTCAACCATCTGGTCGCTGCCGTCCTTGACCAGGATCCAGCGGTCCAGGGCGGCAGGCGAGTCGTGTTCCTGGCGAGCGACGATGACAGCGCGGCGGAAGAGGTTGCTGCGCTTGCGAACAATCTCGGTTTCTCGCCGCTGCGACTGGGCGGGCTTTCGGAAGGTGGCCTGCTGGTCCAGGCGCGCGGAAACAGCTGGGGGCCGCTGATCTTCAAGGACCTGGTCAAGTTCGACTGACGTATTGCGCGCGCACATGTCGGTACGAGCCGGCCTCGCGGATAAAGGCCAGCCTCTGACTGATTAAAGCGCGGTCCTGGCTCGATCGCTCGCCCCCTCTCAATTTCGATGCAGCAGCGTATTGGGCGCAACGCCGAATGCCTTGCGGAACGCATGGCTGAAATGGGAAAAATCAGAAAACCCGAAATCCAGTGCCGCCTGGGAAACACTGCGCACCTGGCCGCGTTCAATCGCTTCGCGGCTGGCGTTGAGGCGCTCCTTCCAAATCTCGGCCACGGGGGTCTTCTGATAGCGTGCGAAGGCGCGTGTAACGGTTCTGGTGGACACGTTGTGGGCCTGCGCGATGACTTCAATCGACAGGTCCGGCTCGGTCAGGTGCCGTTGAATGTACTTCATGATGCGACCGTAGAGGTCCAGTTCTTCATGGGTGGTCTTCAAGTCCTGCACTTCCAGGCTGATGACGAGAAGGTCGAGCAAAGCACTGGAATAACGGTTCGAGATGGCCTCGTCCTGCAACGATGCCGGCGTACTTGCGGCCTGACGTAACATTTCCCGCAATGGGATTACGCCAGGGCGCCGATCGTCGAGGACCATTGCGGTGTAGTCCGCGATGCGCGGCAGACGTTCGACGAGCAAGTTCCGAGGAATACGGACCAGGTGGTTTTCGGTACCACCGAAGCTGAATCGAAACGCCTGAGTTGCGTCATAAAGAAACAAATTGCCCGACGCCAGATTGGCTTTCCGGCCGCCCTGTTCAATTTGACCATGGCCATTTCGAGAGAAACCCAACCACAGTTCTTCGGCCGGACCGCTGCGCAGGTGGCGCTCGGAACGCTCCCAATAATGCAGGGGCGATGACAATGAACAGATGTCCAGATCGCCTAAGGTATTGACGGCGAGCGCACCATCGAAACTGCTCTGGGACAAGGGTTTGCTATCGGCCGTCAGACAATGGCGGCAAACCACTTCCTTCCAATATTCAAAGCGACGGGGTGCGGCAACGGCAAGGGTCGAATACTGAGTGCTTGGGTTCATGGCACTGACCTCGGTACGGCAATGCAAAAGAGCTCGATGATGTGTAACTGTTTGTCACCGTTAGCAATTAACAGGCCAAGCACACGCAGGGACATCCCAAGGGCTTTACGACGAGGTTTGCATCGAGGTGGCGCCAGCCCGGGGTGGAGATTGAAGCGCCCGCCATCCCCATTCAGAGGCACAGGGCCTCACATTTTCGGCCTGGGTGCACCAACCCCGATCATGGCCAGGCAGTGCCAGCGTTGTCTTTTCCAACCAAACGGTTGTCCTGACGAACAAAGCGACCCATCGCCGTTGCGCCTAGTTTTCACCTCACAGCAGCTCATCCCCGCACTGATGAGGCACCCCATGCATCGACAACGTTCACACCCCTTGCCGGACGCTTCCTGGCCTTTGCACACGCGCGACCTCGTGCCTGAAGAGTCGGTGTACTGGTTGATTGAATGGGGGGCCATGAAGCTGTTGCACCGACAGCGGGAGACCCAGCCCACCCCGCCACCGGGGCGTTGAATCCTACCCGCATGCCTGAATGAAAATAACGAGGAGCCCAAGATGGAATCTGCGATCGACACACATCTCAAATGCCCACGCACCCTGTCTCGTCGCGTGCCCGAAGAGTATCAGCCCCCCTTCCCAATGTGGGTCGCACGCGCTGACGAACAACTGCAGCAAGTGGTGATGGGTTATCTCGGCGTGCAGTATCGCGGCGAGGCACAACGCGAGGCCGCGCTGCAAGCCATGCGGCATATTGTGAACAGCTTCAGCCTGCCGGATGGCCCGCAGACCCACGACCTGACCCACCACACCGACAGCAGCGGCTTCGATAATTTGATGGTCGTGGGTTACTGGAAAGACCCGGCCGCCCACTGCCGCTGGTTGCGTTCCGCCGAGGTCAACGATTGGTGGACCTCGCAGGACCGCCTCGGTGAAGGCCTTGGTTATTTTCGTGAGATCAGCGCGCCGCGGGCCGAGCAGTTTGAGACCCTCTACGCCTTCCAGGACAACCTGCCCGGTGTCGGCGCAGTCATGGACAGCACCAGTGGCGAAATCGAGGAGCACGGTTACTGGGGATCGATGCGCGACCGTTTCCCGATATCCCAGACAGACTGGATGAAGCCCACGAACGAGCTGCAAGTGGTCGCCGGTGACCCTGCCAAAGGTGGTCGGGTGGTGATCATGGGGCATGACAACATCGCCTTGATTCGTTCAGGCCAGGACTGGGCGGATGCCGAAGCTGAGGAGCGCTCCCTGTACCTCGACGAGATCCTGCCGACCTTGCAGGACGGCATGGACTTCCTGCGCGACAACGGCCAGCCCCTGGGCTGCTACAGCAACCGGTTCGTACGCAATATCGACCTGGACGGCAACTTCCTCGACGTGAGCTACAACATCGGTCACTGGCGTTCGCTCGAGAAACTCGAACGCTGGGCGGAATCGCACCCTACCCACCTGCGTATTTTCGTGACGTTCTTTCGGGTGGCCGCAGGTTTGAAAAAGTTGCGGCTGTACCACGAGGTATCGGTCTCGGACGCCAAAAGCCAGGTATTCGAGTACATCAACTGTCATCCGCACACCGGCATGTTGCGGGATGCCGTTGTCGCGCCCACCTGACACTCAACGCTGACCCATCTGTCCTGGAGGGCGTCGCTCCTCCCTCCAGCCTGACGCCGGGTTCACCCCATTATTTTTTGGTCCCTCATCTCTAGCGCATGGGGTGGGGGCCACTTTTTGGCAGGGATTTGATCATGAAACCGAATCGAAGTGTGCTGGTGCTGGGAATGTTGCCGGGAGGTTTCGAACCGTTGCGCACAGGGGCCAATGCCTCGCTTTTTTTATTATCGGCACGCGCAGCGATCTGATCTTTATCTTCTGAGTGCAGATGTCTTTTTCAACCAAATGAGTGTCCTGCTCAACCATGCAAATACGGCCCTAGCGGCCTAATTTTATCTCCATTGCGACCCCGACTCAGTGGGTCCCACGGGCTCGAAACGGTTGTCGAACAATCCCGAGCCGGTGTGTCGATCATCGATCAAAAGACAGGAAAATCATGGCCATTACTCGCCCTACCCTCGACCAGGTTTTAGACATCGCGACCCAGTTGCACATGCAACTGACGCACGAACAGGCAGCGTCCTACCTGGAACTGATGCAACCGAGTTTCGACGCCTACGACCTGGTCGACGAACTGGCTGATTTCGTTCCGCCAATACGCTACGACCGCAGTTCAGGCTATCGCCCATCGGCCAAGGAAAACCCTCTGAACGCCTGGTACTACCGAACAGAAGTGAATGGTGCCCGCGAAGGCCTGCTGGCGGGCAAAACCGTCGCGCTCAAAGATAATATCTCCCTGGCAGGCGTCCCCATGATGAACGGCGCAGCGCCGTTGGAAGGCTTCGTCCCGGGGTTCGATGCCACGGTGGTCACCCGCTTGCTCGATGCGGGGGCGACCATTCTCGGCAAAGCCACCTGCGAGCATTACTGCCTTTCAGGAGGCAGCCACACCTCCGATCCAGCCCCGGTGCACAACCCACATCGCCACGGTTATGCCTCTGGCGGTTCCTCATCAGGCAGCGCGGCATTGGTTGCGGCCGGTGAGGTGGACATCGCCGTGGGCGGCGATCAAGGCGGCTCCATTCGGATCCCGTCGGCCTTCTGCGGTACCTACGGCATGAAGCCCACCCACGGCCTGGTGCCCTACACCGGCGTCATGGCGATTGAAGCCACGATCGATCATGTCGGCCCCATCACCGGTAACGTACGCGACAACGCGCTGATGCTGCAGGCAATGGCCGGTGCAGACGGACTCGACCCGCGCCAGGCGGCGCCTCAGGTCGATGACTATTGCAGTTACCTGGCAAGAGGCGTGAGCGGGCTCAGAATCGGGGTGCTGCAAGAGGGGTTCGCGCTTGCCAACCAGGACCCTCGCGTGGCGGACAAAGTGCGCGACGCCATCGCCCGACTCGACGCGTTGGGCGCTCATGTCGAGCCGGTCTCCATTCCCGAGCACAACCTGGCGGGGTTGTTGTGGCACCCCATCGGTTGCGAAGGCTTGACCATGCAGATGATGCATGGCAACGGCGCAGGCTTTAACTGGAAAGGACTTTACGATGTCGGCCTGCTGGACAAACAAGCCAGCTGGCGCGAGCACGCAGACCAATTATCCGCGTCGCTCAAGCTCTGCATGTTCGTCGGCCAATACGGCCTGTCGCGCTACAACGGACGCTACTACGCCAAGGCCCAGAACCTTGCACGCTTTGCCCGGCAGGGATACGACAAAGCGCTGCAAACCTATGACCTGCTGGTGATGCCGACCACGCCCATCACGGCCCAACCCCACCCGCCAGCGAACTGCTCGATCACGGAGTACGTGGCTCGCGCGTTGGAAATGATCGGCAATACCGCGCCACAGGACATCACCGGGCATCCGGCCATGTCGATTCCGTGCGGCCTGCTGGACGGCCTGCCCGTCGGGCTGATGCTGGTCGCAAAACACTACGCCGAGGGCACGATTTACCAAGCGGCGGCGGCGTTTGAAGCCTCGGTGGACTGGCGCACGCTCTGAGCCTTTTACAGGCGCCGCCACCCCCTGAAGAACGATAAGAAAGACCGGCAAGTTGCAATGACTTTTCAACCGCGTTGACTGATAGGAGTTACCCCATGAGTACATCGATTTCCACGACTGCGACACCTTCGACACCCGGTGAGAGGGCATGGGCCTTGTTTCAAGTGCTCAAGAGCAAGGAACTCATCCCAGACGGCTATGTCGAGCAACTCACTCAACTGATGGCCCACGACTGGAGCCCGGAGAACGGCGCTCGCGTGGTCGCCAAGGCGTGGGTCGATCCGCAGTTCCGGGCGCTGCTGCTCAAGGACGGAACAGCCGCTTGCGCGCAGTTCGGCTACACCGGCCCACAAGGCGAATACATCGTCGCCCTGGAAGATACACCGGGGGTGAAGAACGTCATTGTCTGCAGCCTGTGCTCCTGCACCAACTGGCCGGTCCTCGGCCTGCCGCCCGAGTGGTACAAGGGCTTTGAGTTTCGTGCGCGCCTGGTCCGGGAGGGGCGCACCGTACTGCGCGAGCTGGGGACGGAGTTGCCGAGCGACACGGTCATCAAAGTCTGGGATACCAGCGCCGAAAGCCGTTACCTGGTGTTGCCGCAAAGGCCTGAAGGCTCTGAGCACATGAGTGAAGAACAGCTTCAACAGCTGGTGACCAAAGACGTGCTGATTGGCGTCGCCCTGCCACGCGTTGGCTGAGAAAAAACAACTCATCATCGTTCAACTTGCGGAGTTTTCATTATGGATGGCTTTCACGATCTCGGCGGTTTCCAAGGCTTTGGCAAAGTGCCGCACACCATCAACAGCCTCAGCTACAAACAGGTTTTCAAGCAGGACTGGGAACACCTGGCCTATAGCTTGATGTTTGTCGGCGTTGACCAGTTGAAAAAGTTCAGCGTGGACGAAGTGCGTCATGCCGTCGAACGCCTGGACGTTCGCCAGCATGTCGGCACCCAGTACTACGAACGCTACATCATCGCGACCGCCACGCTGCTGGTGGAAACGGGCGTTATCACCCAGGCGGAGCTCGATCAGGCATTGGGTTCCCACTTCAAGCTGGCGAACCCCGCCCATGCGACAGGTCGCCCGGCGATCACCGGCAGGCCGCCCTTCGAAGTGGGCGATCGGGTTGTGGTTCGAGACGAATATGTGGCGGGGCATATCCGCATGCCGGCCTACGTGCGCGGTAAGGAAGGCGTGGTCCTGCACCGCACCTCAGAGCAGTGGCCCTTCCCCGACGCCATTGGCCATGGCGACTTGAGCGCAGCCCATCAGCCTACCTACCACGTCGAGTTTCGCGTGAAAGATCTATGGGGTGACGCGGCAGATGACGGTTACGTCGTGGTCGATCTTTTCGAAAGCTACTTGGATAAGGCCCCCAGTGCCCAAGCGGTGAACGCATGATTGAAGGCGCCCAGGCGGGCCGACTGCCGGTGACGGTCCTTTCCGGCTTCCTCGGCGCCGGCAAAACCACCCTGCTCAACGCTATCCTGCGCAATCGCCAAGGACTGCGGGTGGCAGTCATCGTCAACGACATGAGCGAAGTCAACCTCGATGCCGAGGCGGTGCAGCGCGACGTCTCGCTGCACCGTGGCCGCGATGAGTTGATCGAGATGAGCAATGGCTGCATTTGCTGCACCCTGCGCGCCGACCTGCTGGAACAGATCAGTGACCTGGCACGTCAGCAGCGCTTCGATTACCTGCTTATCGAATCCACGGGGATCTCCGAGCCGATGCCGGTCGCGGAGACCTTCGCCTTCCTCGACACCGAAGGCTTCAGCCTCAGCGAGCTGGCACGCCTTGATACATTGGTGACGGTAGTCGATGGCAGCCAATTTCAGGCGCTGCTGGAATCGACGGATACCGTTGCCCGCGCCAACACCGAGGCGCACACGTCCACGCGTCAGCTGGCGGATCTTCTGATCGAACAGGTGGAGTACGCCAACGTCATTCTGGTCAACAAGCGAGACCTGATCGACGAGCCCGGCTACCAGGCAGTGCACGCGATCCTCGCTGGCCTGAACCCGAGCGCGCGGATCATGCCGATGGCTCACGGGAACGTCGCCCTGTCGAGCCTCCTCGACACCCATCTGTTTGATTTACCCAGCCTCGCAGCCTCGCCGGGCTGGATGCGTAAAATGGAAGCTACCGATACGCCGGCCTCCGAGTCGGATACCTATGGCGTGACATCCTGGGTCTACCGGGAGCGTGCGCCTTTTCACCCCCAGCGCTTGCTCGAGTTTCTACAGAAGCCCTGGCACAACGGTCGCTTGTTGCGCAGCAAAGGTTACTTCTGGCTCGCCAGCCGCCACCTGGAAATCGGCCTGCTGGCGCAAAGCGGCAAGCAGTTCCAGTGGGATTATGTCGGGCGCTGGTGGAACTTCATCGAGCCATCGCAATGGCCGCGGGATGAATATCGGTTGCAGGGCATCATGGCCAAGTGGGACAGCGTTGTCGGCGACTGCCGACAGGAGCTGGTCTTCATCGGCCAGGGGCTCGACACCCGCGTCTTGCAGCGCGAACTCGACCATTGTTTGCTGAGTGCCCAGGAAATAGCCGCCGGCCCACTGGCCTGGCAGGCCCTGCCGGCGGCGACGGCCTTTGACACCGAGGCCTTATCGGCACGCCCCACGCCCCCCATGGCGGTTCAACCGACTTGACCCGGTAGAGGTACACCATGCTCTTTTTTAGCCGTACCACCCGCTGGGTCTTGGCGCCGCTTGCCGACAGACTGGACCAGCCTGACCAGGCATGCACGCCGTTGTCGTCGAACAACCCTTTGTTGCGACGCATCCTGACCGGCGTCGAGCAATTGCTGCAAGAGCGCAGCGCCCTGAAAGAACAGGCACGCGCGCTGACACAGGAAGTCACCCAACTGGACGAGCGCGTGGCCTGCCGTGACGCGCTTTTGCGGCAATGGGAGGCTCGCTGGGCCCTGGTCAGCCACGGCGCAGGTGAACTGTTCTGGGAGCTGGAGGTGAATGGAACCGCTGCACCGTCACTGGCATGTGCAATGGGGTGGACGGGGTCTGCGTCGATCCTGGCTGCGGGCATTGATCAGCTTGGCCATTGGAACGAACAGCTCCATCCGGCCGACCGTCAACGCCATTTGGATACCCTCGCCAGGCACCTGGCCGATCGCAGCGGGCGTACGCCGTTTGTGTTGGACGTGCGAATACAGCCCCCATCGGGCGACGACTATCGCTGGTGCAGGATCAGCGGTGATTCACGCCGCGATGCGCAAGGCCTGCCTGTGGCGATGGGTGGCAGCCTGCGGGACATTCACCAACAACACCTGCAAGACGAGGTGCTGGAACTGGCGGCGACACGCTTCGACATCTCCCGGGAAATGCTGCATGACGGGCTCTGGGATATCGAGGTCGTGGCCGGCGACCCGGCGAACCCGAAAAATACCATCTGGTGGTCATCGCAAATGCGTCGGCTGCTGGGATACACCACGGTCGAGGAGTTTCCCAATACATTGGAAAGCTGGACCTCGCGCCTGCACCCCAACGACAGCGAACGGGCTATCGCTGCGTTCGTCGCCCATGTCGACGACCGCAGCGGCAAAACACCGTTTGACGTGGATTATCGACTCAAGCACAACAACGGCACTTACCGCTGGTTTCGCGGCCGCGGCCAAACCCGGCGCGCGGACGATGGCTCCCCGCAAAGAGTCGTGGGCGCCATTACGGATATCCATGCCAGCCATGAAGAGCGTGCGCTGCGCGAGGCTCAGGAACAGCAACACCGCATGATGCAGGAAACCTTGAGCAAGCTGACGCAGATTGTCGCCACCATCCAGGGCATCGCCAGCCAGACCAACCTCCTGGCGCTGAACGCAGCCATTGAGGCGGCGCGCGCAGGCGAAGCCGGACGCGGCTTCGCAGTGGTCGCCGATGAAGTCCGCAAGTTGGCCACGCGAACCAGCCAGGCCACCCAGCAAGCAGCCGACATGATGGACGGCTAGCCCCATGAACACACCCTAGCCGGTGGCGACAGCCAGCCGTTGCCATGCCTGCATGTACAGGCTGCTGGGGTTTTCGCAAGACCGATCCCCACAATAATAATCAGGTGTCGATATGCGCGATTATGAACACGTTGTTGAATCCTTCGATTATCTGCAGAGCGCCACCCAGGATTTGCATGGCGAACTTACTGCTTTGAACGCCTGCGTCGAATGCTGCGACCGGCATGCCCACGGCGAGGCCGTGGCGTTGTATTGCGAAGCGCAGGATGGCCATGCCGAGCGCTACAGGTTTCGCGACCTGCAACGACAGGCGGCGCGCTTCGGCAATTTCTTGCGTGAACAAGGCGTCAAGCCGGGCGATCGCGTCGCCGGCCTGATGCCACGCACGGTTGAATTGTTGATTGCCATTTTGGGCACCTGGCGCATCGGCGCGGTCTACCAACCGCTGTTTACGGCCTTCGGCCCCAAGGCCATCGAACAACGCTTGAACTGCTCGAACGCACGCTGGATCGTGACCGACCCGCACAACCGTCCGAAGCTGGACGACGTCACTGACTGCCCCAGCATCGTTGTGACCGGTGGCGCCCCACAGAACCCGGCTGATCACCACTTCTGGAGCGCACTGGACCGCCAGGCTGACGATTGCGCGCCGGTGCTGCTGGATGCCAGTGCACCGTTCCTGTTGATGTGTACCTCTGGCACCACGGGGCCGGCCAAACCGCTGGAGGTGCCGTTAAGCGCGATTCTGGCCTTCAAGGGCTATATGCGTGATGCGATTGACTTGCGTGCGGACGACCACTTCTGGAACCTGGCTGACCCGGGTTGGGCCTATGGTTTGTATTACGCGGTGACCGGCCCGCTGGCTTGTGGGTATGCAACGCTGTTCTACGACGGCCCCTTCACGGTGGAAAGTACCCGTCACATCATTGCCAAGTACGCAATCAACAACCTGGCCGGTTCGCCCACCGCCTACCGCTTCCTGATCGCCGCGGGGGCCAAGTTCGCCGACGCCGTTCGTGGGCGCCTGCGGGCCGTCAGCAGCGCCGGAGAACCGCTCAACCCGCAAGTCGTGCGGTGGTTTGCCGAACAGCTTGGCGTGGTGATTCACGACCACTATGGGCAAACGGAAATCGGCATGGTGCTGTGCAATCACCACGGTTTGCGTCACCCGGTCCGCGAAGGCTCAGCGGGTTATGCGGTGCCCGGATACCGCATCGTCGTGTTGGATAAGGCACACCGGGAATTGCCAGCCGGCCAGCCGGGCGTACTGGCCGTTGATCGCGAGCGCTCGCCGTTGTGCTGGTTCGACGGCTACCTCGGCATGCCCACCCAGGCCTTTGCAGGGCGCTATTACCTGAGCGGCGATATTGTGGAGCTCAATGACGACGGCAGTATCAGCTTCGTCGGCCGCAATGATGACCTGATTACCACGTCCGGCTACCGCGTCGGACCGTTCGATGTGGAAAGCGCGCTGATCGAACACCCTGCGGTGGTCGAGGCGGCCGTGATCGGCAAACCCGATCCGCAACGCACCGAGTTGATAAAGGCGTTTGTCGTGCTGAACACACCCTACCTGCCAAGCCCTGAGTTGGCGGAGGAGCTGCGCCTGCATGTACGCCAGCGTCTAGCCGCACATGCTTATCCGCGGGAAATGGAGTTTGTCGACCATCTGCCCAAGACCCCAAGTGGCAAGTTGCAACGGTTCATTCTGCGCAACCAGGAGATTGCCAAGCAACAGGCGCTTGGTTAAGCCCCCTGATCGGTCAAGCTCAGCGCCGTGTCCTTGCATGATCGACACCCCGCCCCGGAGCCGCCATGGACCTCGCCCCCGTCGCCCTCCTCCTCCCCGCCGGCTTCGCCCTGTGGGGTTATGGGCACTGGCGCGTCAGGACTTTCTGGTGGTGACAGGCAAGCTGGTGGTGGGCTATATGAAATATCCTAGAGGGTTGCTCCTGGCTGTTTTCAGGCTTTCGTACGGTCGTAAACCGGTCAAAAGCGGAGCCGCACCGAACATCCCTCACGCTCGGCGCTTATACGTAAGGTAATCATGGGCACCGGTGCCGGTGCATATAAAACCCGCCTTCTCGTACATCAGCTTCGCGGGATTATCATGTCGCACACTCAACCGCAACTGCGTGAATCCGTGCCGTGCCGCGTCCAGTGCATAGGCCTCCAAGAGGGCCATTCCCACCCCGCTACGCCGATGTTCTGGCCTTACATGGATGGTGCAAAGCTCTGCGTAATTCTGCTCAGGTATCCAGAGTGAGTAACCTGCGAAGGTATTACCCATGAACGCGACTTTCAGACGGTCAAAGTTCTCTACCCAACGAGTCAGGTGCCGTTCCAGTTGGGCTCGCCACGAAGATTCATGCTCGGGCTCCCAACAGCGGATATAGCTCTCCTCGCCACGGTAGATGGCCGGAAGGTCGGTAACGAGTGCTTGTCTGAGTTGTAGCGCCATTCCAATAGCCTTTGATGACGTGAAGGCATGTTATGGCCTGCCTGACATTTCGCAAAGCCTGAGGTGAGTCGCAGTCCGGGTGCAGCGCGAGGTTCCACGCGGCTAGCAGCCGATCATGAAAGGCCGCTTCTGGCCCAGAGTTTGTCAAAACCCTTGTTAGCGGCTTCCACTCTAGTGTTTTTTCCTACTCAGCCCAGGTCAGACATCAGTTGCTCAGATTCAGTATAAGATTCCGGAAATCAGCAGGTACGCCGACAACGTGGGCTAGAGGCTAGAAATCTGGGGGTTGGATGATTGCAAGCAACGTTTCATATCTTTGTCCGGTTTGTGGATACCCCGCGCTTGAAGAGCCTCCCTACGATGAGGTTGGCTGCTCTTCGTTTGGCATGTGCCCGTCCTGCGGTACGCAGTTCGGCTATGATGACGCAACATCTGCTCATGCTGATTTGCGGAGATTATGGATCTCTAAAGGAATGCTTTGGTGTAGCAAAGCTCAAGCGTCGCCGAGTGGTTGGGACCCGGTAAGGCAACTACAGGCGGTTGAAAAACGCATCAATATCTGAACAGAACACCGCTCTTAGCCCTGCTATGATTTCTGAGGATTTCATCGCAGGGATCACGGAGTCGTTTCTACATACGCCGGGGCAATCGCAGACACCAATGGATGCCTATATATAGACGGTGTGAGGGCCGCGACTCTGATTGCTCAGCCTCAGGCTCCGAGATACCCTTTCTCCTCCTGACAGATAGGCACGGCCAACAAATCATGTCTACTTGCTATTCCATTCAAATCACGCCAGAAAGACCATTGCCGGCCTTCTATTGCATTGCTGAACATCTATGGGGAACCGGATGTGATGTTGACTCTGACGGTGACTGCGCAGGTTCAGATGATCGCCAATGGACGGAACTGACATTGTCGCTTCGCGGCACATCAGGAGAACGTATCGATATTGACCCGCTCTCGCTCATGCCTCTTACCCTCGTAATCCGTTCATCGCACGCCACCCTTTGCCAAAGAGCGGCCGACTACATCGTATCTGTTTCCGGAGGCACTATCGGCGCAGCTGTTAACGTCAAGACGGTATGAGTGCGGGGACACGAGGCTTATAGATTTCCGACAGGTGAAGAACCTAAAAGTGAGACCCCTTGGCGTTTTTACACACTCTGGGCCAGAAGCGGACGTTCGCCGACGGGTCTATGAAATTTTTAGTGAATAACTCAGACCCGTCCATCCCTGTAAAATTACATGGGGCTTTTGAATGGTGAATGAGAGTTTACATACCGGGGCTGTTCTTGTTTTGGGCTATATGCTCGCGCTTGCTTATCTATTGAAACTTTACTTCCAAGGATGTCTCGCGCCTCACCTAGCGACCAAACCGTTGAAAGATCATGAGTCAGATTTCGATAGGCGGCGCGAAATCCTCTTGGCTTTTTAAGGTCGTAAAGAAATTCTGGGATTTTAACTTTAAAATTAAAAGCAGGAACTTTTGGCATCGAATTAAGCGCCGCCACAGTGTTGTATACATGAACAAGCTTGGTCACCGGCACACCTTGCCTTGTCTGGAGACCATATTTTATCCTCATATCATTCGAGGCCTTCGATATATCTGAAATCAAAGAGGCCACACATGAATGGCACTTACTTAACAGCTAACCTTCTGATATGACTACAAAAAATGAAAAAA